>CBDVDU010000127.1:0-6952 GCA_965372825.1 uncultured Gammaproteobacteria bacterium
CTCCTGCAATCCGTTCCTGACGGATTAGTCCGGCAGGAGAGGCAATGCAGTTGACATAAGCCCTCTCTTGCTGGAGAGGGTTGGGAGAGGAGAGTAAAATCATGCATTTATAATCCCCCTCATCCCAGCCTTCTCCCTCTGGAGACATAGGTATCTACATAACTTTTTCACATTAAAATACAACGAGTTGCAAGTTAGAATAGCTCCCTCTCCTGTTGGAGAGGGTTGGGGTGAGGAGAATAAAATCAAGGCTTTTTCTTATTCCCCTCATCCAACCTTCTCCCTCTGGAGAAGGCTTTTAGACTTGTGTAGATACCTATGGCTGATAACCCTACTGTAGAAAGTATTTACAGTAGGGAATATGTTTAAAGTTATTAATTAGTTTCGATAACGCGCTGTTCTTTTATACTGTGCATTTGTATGCTTTTGGCGGCGCGTTTACGCTTAACTTCCTGATCCATACTATTACCACTAAAAGCTTCGGCAACGCTGCTTTCCAACTCATTTAATTTATCATCCATTGCTATTGAAGCCATTGGCATAGCAGCTTGCTGTTCAGCTTTGCTAATTTCATAGCGGTATTCATTGATGACTTGATCGGCTTTATCTTTATCTCCTTCGCGTAGCCAATGGCTGAGTTTCTTTTGCATGCGGCCGAGATTATTTTTTAATACACTTTGTTTATAAACATCCTGATCAATAGACGCGATGGCTTCTTGGCGTTTTTCTGGCGCAACGATGGCTAACATTAAAGGCTCTGGGTTTAGAGCTTGTTGATAGCTCTTACCTTGTGCTTGATAAGTTAGATACATATTTCCCAAGGGGATATTGCCGTTTTCTGATGCTTTAACTTTAAAAGTCATGATGAATTTTTTATTGCCATTACTCAGTAACTGGCCGGTTTTAATTTCGTAGTTATGTGTACTGTTATTGGTAATCGGGTAACCGCCAGCATCAATTAATTCAATGCCGTTGGGGAGATTGAGTTGCACCGTACTGTTAGCGGAAAAAATATTGCGTGTGGCATTTAGGTTGTTAGCAAAGACCTCGCCTAAACCAGATAAATTTTCTAAATAGGCGTAAGTGCCCATGCCATAATCAGCCAATGAACTCATTAAGGTTTCATTAAAATCCAGCCCCATACCCACTGAGGATAAGACAGATTCTTGTTGGGTAAGTTTCGCAACTATGCGACTTAATCCGTTTAAATCGGTGATGCCGTGGTTAGCTTGACCATCGGATAGCAATATAACTTTGCTTGATCTATTTTGGAGCTTATTGTTTAGTAAGTGTGCTGCGCTGTTTAGGCCAGCACCAATATTAGTGCCGCCACCGGAATGAATGTTGTTAACCATAGTTTGTAACTGTCCACGATGCTTAGCATCAACAGTAGTCAGCGTTGAATGTATAGTGGCATCATTTGCAAAGGAAATTAGAGCAAAGCGATCTTGATCATTTAAGCGCGAGAGCAAATCATTAATCGCGGCTTTAGCATAGGTCATTTTCTTAGCTTCGGACATGGAGCCACTACGATCTAAGATGACGATAATATCGCTGGCTCGTTGTTCTGATTGTTTAATATCAATGCTGGGTGGCGTGATATTGACATCAAGGTAAACGGTCTGGGTCTTATTTTGGATAAGCTTAGTTTGTGATAATTTACTACTGATAGTTACGGGGTCATTAGGTTGTGGCAGCTCATTCGGGCGTTGTTGTGTGTTTGCCAGTACGACTGCGGTAATTAAGCTTAAACAGGCAAATGCAAGCAAACCAGAGCGATTTGCATTGAATGATTTAGTTAGTTTGGACATGACGTGCTCCTCAAAAGTAATAATGTCAGGTACAGATTAGGCTTTTGAGGGATGTTTTTGTAGCGGCTGTTTTGTAAAACCTAGCGTCAAATTTTTACACGATTTTTACAATGCAATAGCTGAGAGTAGTAAACTGTGGGTCAAGTTCGTTTTCAAAGCATTACCTGATTATTCACAAGATTCAGCTACTTTGGGGGGTATTTTCAAATCAAATGAGTTAAACCCCACTTTGGAATGTGTAGCTTTTAGTTAATACTCTTTTCGTATTCGTCATTCCTGTATGTTTTTAGCAGGAATCTATTGATGATGTTTAGATTCCCGATAAAGCTTGTGCCCACGCTCGACTGGGTAAACTTCGGGAATGACGAGAGTTTTTATAAACTACGATTTTCAATGTAGCTCGCATGTAGTTTACGGAATGCAGGAAATGGTTGCTCCGAATTTCCCGTATTCCGCAAGCTCCATAACGGGCTACAAGAGGTTTTCCTTATAGGCCGAAAATAAGCAAATGCGCTTTTTATGTAAGCCTCAAGTTCAACGATAGCAAGGATGGTAAAGGGAGTATGAATATGACAGGCAAAGCAAAAATATTAATAGTCGAAGATGAACCCGCGATACTACAAGGCTTAATGGATGTGTTTGTGTTTCATGGTTATGCAGTCGATTCAGCGATAGATGGAAAAATCGGCCTAGAGAAAGCATTGAATAATGATTATGATTTGATTCTTTTAGATGTCATGTTGCCGTTTGTAGATGGTTTTAGTATTTGCAACCAAATCAGGGAGAAAGATGTGCAGCAGCCGATTATTATGCTCACGGCTAAATCAAGTGAACAAGATATTATTACCGGCTTGACCTTGGGTGCAGATGACTATATTAGTAAGCCTTTCTCGGTGCGTGAGTTGGTGTTACGCGTGGAATGTGTTTTGAAACGATCATTGAAGCGGGTAGAGCAGATTGCAATTATGCATATTGGCAATATACGTATTGATACGGCTAATTTACAACAATTAGACACTGACAATCCTCAGCAATTTACCCGCCGAGAAATCGAAATATTACATTATTTACAGCAACATGACGCGCGGCCTGTGCCACGCGAAGAGTTGTTAGAAAAAGTATGGGGTTATCGACAAGCTGAGAATATTGAAACCCGCACGGTGGATATTCATATCGCTAAACTACGACGTAAAATTGAAGTTGACTCGAAGCAGCCACAATATTTACTGACAATACGCGGCGAAGGCTATCGCTTATTAAGCAATGAAAAATAGCAAATCGGCAAAATACCTTAATCCGAAGTCAGCAAAGCGACGTTTATTTTGTTGGTTGCTGACATTTTTTATAGCCATTGCTGTGCCAGTCTATTTTTTGTTAAACAAAGTATATTCGCAGCTGGAAAATGAAAACTGGTACCGACAGCGTAATCAAGCGGAATTATTAGTTGAGCGTATAGAGCAACAGTTGCTTGATAAATTACAAGTGGAACAGGATCGGCCGATTGCCGAATATAGCTTTTTTAATGTGCTAGAAAACCGTTTACTGCAATCGGCTACGCTTAATTTTTCGCCCTTATCAGAACTCCCGCCGAAAAGTGATCTGCCGGGTTTAGTTGGGTATTTTCAAATCGATTCTAATGGTGTTTTTCATATTCCTGCCTTGCCTGAATTAAATAGTGATTTGCAAACGGGTTTGAGTGTTGAGGCCTTGGAGGAACGTGTGGCTTTAAAAGCACAGTTACGGGGCTTATTAGAAGTAGAGCCAGAAGCTAATAAAGGTCAATCGCTTGCTGCTAGTAATCAACAAGATAAAGATGCTGCGCCACCGGTGATGGCACAAATAAATCGCTTTGATGATTATTTTTCCTCTTCACAAGAACGTGATGAACTATCGAGTTTTGGGCGTAGTATTGGAAAAGTTCAAGTTGAAAAAAAGCGTAGCTCGGCAGGTATTAGCAAAAAAACGCAGACTTTAAGTGAAGAAAAATTACAGCAGTTAAATATTGAAACTTCTGTCTGGAAGCAGAAAAATAAACCCAATAGCAGAAGCTTAGATGAGCAGAAAAAATATGATACGGAATATCGACAACAGGCGCGAAAAGAAACGGTTAATATTCCGGATCAATCTTCTGCTCGCGCTATTTTTAAACGTAGCCCAGCGCAGCAAGTGCTTGCTGATTATGCGATGCAAGAAAGTGAAGGCGACTTAGCAGAGGCATTGCCAGCAGAAGCAGTAAAAAATGAGCAAATAGCACCTAAAAATCAGCTGCCTGTCGATATACTAAGCTTTGAAAGCGAAGTTAGTTCCTTGCAAATTATGACTTTGAATAATGGCCATTTATGTTTTTACCGTAATGTCTGGAATGCAAAGTCACGTTATATTCAAGGCTTTATTGTTAATCAACAATTCTTACAAACGCTGATTCAACCGATAGTAGCGAATTCTAATAATTTGTCTTTGAGTAGTCTAATCCTAGTTGATCAGGGTAATATCTTGCAGCAGTTTAAGATAATGACAGGACAGCCTGAAATGTTGCTATTTCGCCGCTCGCTGCGCCCACCTTTTCAACAAATGGAAGTGTTGGTGAACTCAGATATATTAACCGTCGATGCAGGTGAACGCATTTTGGATATGGTCAGTATCGCCTTAGGCTTAATTATTAGCGTCGGGTTTCTGTGGTTTTATCGATTAGGGGCAGGGCAGATTAACCTGGCACAACAGCAGCGCAATTTTATTTCTTCAGTTAGTCATGAGTTGAAAACGCCATTAACCTCAATTCGCATGTATTCGGAAATGTTACGTGCCGATTGGGTGCCCGACGAAAGTCGTAAACAAAGTTATTATGATTATATTTATTTTGAAAGCGAACGACTTTCACGCTTAATTACTAATGTTTTGCAGTTGGCTAAGTTAGATAATGGTCAAGGGAAAGCTAAATTAGTTGCAGTCAATATTCAACAGTTAATGTACCAAGTGGAAGCGAAAGTTGCCGCGCAGATTGAAGCGAGTCATTACGTGGTAAACCTGATAATGCCGGATCAGAGTATAATCGATGCTGAGCTGAAAGTTGATGAAGATGCTTTTTTTCAAATTATGATTAACTTGGTTGATAATGCCATTAAATTTTCCCAGAAAACGGAAAACAAAAGTATTGATATAGGCTATAAAACCACGGATCGTGGCAAAAAAGTGATTTTCTTTGTGCGTGATTATGGGTCAGGTGTGGACAAGGCGCAGATGAAGAAAATATTCCAGTTATTTTATCGTGCCGGTGATGAGCTGACTCGAACCCAGCCAGGAACAGGCATCGGTTTAGCTTTAGTGGTGCAGTTAGCTGAATCAATGGGGGCAACAGTAGATCTGGTTAATCGTACGCCTGGGGCAGAATTTCAATTGAAATTTAGTTTCTAAATGTCAGGTTTCCAGAGGAGTTAAATATCATGACATTAATATTGCAGGCAGCGAATTGAATAATTATTAAGGGCGGTGAAATAAAGCGCTTAAAACGAGTTTTATCTTTAGCCATTTTGTGGATGCTATGGCATTTACACAAAAATTGCGGTTCTTTCTGAAAAATGAAAATCATCATCCCACTATTTTGACAGAATGGGGAAAAGTTACTGTTTATTGGTGGGCACATAAAATTAAAGGATTGCACGTTAATGATTTTATTATGGCGGCTGAAACCGACTAGTTATAAGACTAGTTATAAGCCTAGTAAGTAGCTGTGTAAGTTGTAGACTTTATAAAGGACATAATGATGGAAATCACATTAAATCATACAATTGTTGCTGCCAAAAACAATGTTGAGTCTGCCAAATTTTATGAAAAAATATTTGGTTTTGAATTCATTAAAGAGTGGGGGCACTTCGCGGTAGTTAAGGTGAATTCAAGCTTAACCTTAGATTTTGATACGCAAGAAGAATTTTCTAAAAATCATTATGCCTTCAAAGTTAGCGATCAACAATTTGATGATATATTTGAGCGTGTGAAAGCAGATAATATTAGCTTTGGCAGTGGCCCCCGTTCAAACGATGATGGGAAAATAAATAATAATTACGCTGGTCGTGGCGTTTATTTTAAAGATCCCAATGGGCATCTACTAGAAATAATAACAACAGATTACGTGATTGAATAATTAGCTTGGTAACAATAATCTAGTCTAGATAAATGATCTCCGTTCGCTGAATAGTTCTCTGTTTATGCATTGATATTAGAGGTTAAAGTTATGTTGGAACAACTTCTTAATTTGTACCCTCTCTGTGGTCAGCAACACAAGCTGAAAGGTTTATACCTGGCTCACCGAGTAGATACTTTGGGTAGCGCTACCGACCCTTTTATCTACGCTAATTTCTTGTCCAGCCTGGATGGCCGCATAGCGCTAGAAGATAGAGCACAAAATGCCCCTCCCTATATTCCCAAACATATAACAACGGTTTCAGATTTTAAACTGTTTATGGAATTGCATGCTCAGGCTGATTGTCTTATTACTCATGGTGGATACATGCGAGCTCTTAATGAAAAAAGATTGGGCAATGTATTACAGGTTAAAAGTAACGAGCTTATCGAGTGGCGATGTAATAATGGATTAAAACCGCAACCGTCAGTCATCATTGCGAGTGCAAGCCTGGATTTTCCTATGCACCCCAGCCTGCACGAGCATCAACAGGATTGTTTTATTGCTACAGGGAAAAATGCGGATGTCGAGAGAATACGCTATTGGCAGAATCAAGGTTTTAAAATCCTGAAAGCAGGTGAAGAGAAAGTGGTTCAAGGGGCTGCATTAATTCAACAACTGAAAAAACTAAAATACAAAAGCATTTATCTTATTGCCGGCCCTAGAATGCTAGATACCATGATTAGAGAAAAACAGCTTTCTCGTTTATATTTGACCATGACCCATCAATTAATTGGAGGACTAGATTTCCGCACTTTATTGACCGGTCCTAGGCTTGCTGATGAAGGTAGCATGAAGCTCGAATCACTTTATTATGAGCAAGATTCACCAGCCGGTTCCGGTCAATTTTTTATGCATTTCGGTTTACATTAACTCATCAGGCATAAGCAATTTATTCGTTAGCAGATAACTAAATAAAGCCTATTGATTTTAACTAAAAAAAAGAACATGCTGTCTTTATCGT
>CBDVDU010000128.1:0-6947 GCA_965372825.1 uncultured Gammaproteobacteria bacterium
CCAGCTTGCGCTGTTCTTTTTTATTAACGCTAGAAGTTGGTGTGTCATTGGTGTTAGCATTGTTCAGCAGTTTTTGATCATTCAGCCAGACTCGATAATCATCTAAATCACCGTCAAATTGAGAGACGGAACCATTTGCCACTAAATACAGCTGATCAGTGACAGAGCGCAACATATGTCTATCATGCGAGACGATAATGATCGCACCTTGATAATCTTGCAGGGCAAGACTTAAGGCGTGGCGCATTTCCAAATCAAGATGGTTGGTCGGCTCATCGAGTAGTAATAAATTGGGATTTTGATAAACCAATAAGGCCAATACTAAACGAGCCTTCTCTCCGCCGGAAAAGGGCGCAATGGGATCGAAGGTTTTATCTTCTTTAAAATTGAATCCGCCTAAAAAGTTTCTTAAGTCTTTTTCAGTGGCCTTGGGGTTAATTTTTTGTAAATGCCAGATAGGGCTTTCGTCTAGGTGTAGTTGTTCTAATTGGTGTTGAGCAAAATAACCTAGTTTCATTGTATCGGCGAATTGAACTTCGCCTGCACTAATACCTAATTCATTGGCAAGTACTTTAATTAAGGTTGATTTACCTGCGCCATTTGGCCCTAATAAGCCGATACGGTCACCGGGTGAGACGAATAGATTAACCTTGTCTAAAATAATTTTATCCGCGTAGCCTATGCTTACATTTTCTAGCTTTAGCATGGGGTTAGGCAGTTTTCCGAGATTGCCAAAGCTAAAATTAAACGGCGAGTCTACGTGAGCTTGCGAAATCAACTCCATGCGTTCTAAGGTTTTGATGCGACTTTGGGCTTGTTTGGCTTTAGTTGCTTGGGCGCGAAAGCGGGTGATGAAGCTTTGGATGTGGGTTATTTCACGTTGCTGCTTTTCAAAAGAGCTTTGTTGTTGGGCTAATTTTTCGGCGCGTCTTTTTTCAAAGGCAGAGTAGTTACCGGTGTAAATTTCACCGACTTGATTTTCTATATTCACAATATGATCAGCAATCGTGTCGAGAAATTCACGATCATGTGAAATCAGTAATAAAGTACCAGGGTATTTACAAAGCCACTCTTGTAGCCAAATAACGGCATCAAGATCTAAATGGTTGGTTGGCTCATCAAGTAACAGTACGTCAGAACGGCACATTAGCGCTTGAGCAAGATTTAAACGCATGCGCCAGCCACCGGAAAATGAGCTGACAGGGAGTTGTTCTTGTGGTTGTTTGAAGCTTAAGCCATCCATTAAACGAGCAGCTCTTGCGGTCGCCGTATAGCCACCAATGACTTCCATTTTGGTAAATAATTCGGCTTGTTTGATGCCGTCGTCTGCTTGTTCTGCTTTGATGATTTCTTGTTGTAAACGACGTAATTCTTGATCGCCATCAATAATATATTCGATGGCGGCTTGTTCGTCTGCTGGAGTTTCTTGAGCAACATGAGCCACTTCCAGATTGGGGGGCATGCTAAAATCACCTTCGTCAGGATGAAGCTCGTTACGTATCAAGGCAAAGAAGCTGGATTTACCTACGCCATTTGCACCGGTAATGCCGACTTTTTGTCCTTTGTGCAGGGTAAATGAAGTGTTGGCAAATAGCACGCGCGTGCCACGACGTAAGGCGATATTTTTAAAATTCAGCATACTTAATATGGTAGATAAAAAGAAACAACATAATCCCGTGTTTAAACCGCAAGACCGTTATTATATTAATGAACAGGGCTGGTGGTTTTTTACGGTCGAGAGAATTAGCGGGCCTTTTGCGAGTAAACCGGACTGCGTTGATGCTTGCCGCTGGTATATACAAAAGCGCGAAGGTGTTTTGTGAAAAGAAATTTAGCTATTCGGCAAACTTCGCTTATGATTTGCCGAATAGGTAGTCTGAAGTAAGCTCAGAAAAGGGCTTTAGCCGTACAAATCAATCATCTTTTTGACTTGTTTAGAGAACTCTTGAATATCGCCTGCTGAAACAGTTTCGATAGGAATAACTAACGCTGCGTCGTTATCAAGAACGATATGAATGTAATCGCGAATATGTTCGATGCGTAAAATGGTCTTCCACGGCATTTTGTTTTTACCGCTAGGTGAATTTTCCGCCAAGGCTTTTGGATCGATACGTAATGTGTATTTACCAAACATGGCCAGCTTTTCACGGTCAGTGTAGTTGGTTAATATTTGTCTACGAAAGCTTAGAATGATAATTTGTGGAATGACGATAGCCCAGCAAATAGAGATAGTGACAATATAAAGAGCGGTACGGTAATCGCTATAATATGACCAAAGAAAGAGTCCAAAAATAGATAAGATACCAGGAAAAAATAAGCGGTTTCTTTTTAGTTTTTTTTGTAGGTCATCTGAGGATTCGATTTGTAATTCATTATAGTGAATTAAATCTTTTTCGCGGAATTCATATTCAATTTCAAGCATTGTTTACCCTTTAGTCGTGTGCAAGATGTTATTTGTCCTGCATTATTATTGTTATGGCTATCTTATTCATTATAACCGGTACACTTAACTGAGTAGAAATTTTTAACGTATTTCTTCCAGAGCTTCGAGTGCTTCGACTAAACTACTGACAGGGTAAATTTTTATGCCAGGCATAGGTTTTTTAGGAGCATTGCTTTTAGGAATAACAGCGCGTTTAAATCCATGTTTTACGGCATCGTTTAAGCGGGCATAACCATTAGCTACTGGTCTTATTTCACCATTCAAACCTAATTCACCAAAGAAAAAGCAATCATGCGGCACAATGGTATCTTTTAAACTAGAGACGATGCTGATAATAATTGCTAAGTCAGAACTGGTTTCAGTGACTTTAATGCCACCTACGACATTGGCATAGATTTCATCACTGGCGGTAAAAATCCCTCCGTGGCGCGTTAATATAGCTAATAGCATAGCCAAACGGTTTTGATCAAAGCCGACGGCAAGACGGCGTGGATTACCGTATTGACATTCGGTCACTAAAGCCTGGATTTCTACTAATAAAGGTCTAGTGCCTTCCCATAATACGGTAACGACACTACCGGGTGAGGGTTTTTCCGTGCGATTGAGGAACATTGCTGAGGGGTTTTTGACTTCTTTAAGGCCGCCACTCTCCATGGCAAAGAAGCCTAGCTCTCCGACACTACCAAAGCGATTTTTATCTGCTCTAAGAACGCGAAACCGAGCGTCATCGGTAGAGGCGAGAATAAGTTGCGTATCGACTATATGACTTAAAGTCATCGGGCCTGCTAAAGATTGATCTTTAGTGACATGACCCACCATGAAAATAGAAACGTTTTGTTTTTTTGCATACTGAGTGAGATAGCTAGCCGATTCTTTGACTTGAGAAACTGAGCCAGGAGTCGAATCAGAGGTCTGAGTATGCATGACTTGTATGGAGTCAATGACCAGTATGTTGGGTTTTATTTCATCTAAGGTGTCGCAAATGCTTTGTACTGAAGTTTCAGTCAGCATTTGAATTTTATCGAGTGGTAAGTTCAGGCGAATAGCACGTTCGGCAATTTGCTGTAAAGACTCTTCACCTGAGACGTATAAAACGCTAATGCCTTTTTGCGCAATATTAGCAATAACTTGCAATAAAAGTGTGCTTTTCCCAGCGCCGGGTGTACCGCCTATTAGGACAACGCTGCCACGTACAATACCACCACCGAGCACGCGGTCAAATTCAGAAATGCCTGTTGATAGTCGTTCAGTTTGTTCTAAAGTGACTTCGGAGAGTAATTGAACTTCACTTTTTGTGCCGCTGTAGCCTAAGCGCTGTGATTGAGCAGGAGAACTGCCTAAACGTACTTCTTTGACGGTATTCCATTCTTTGCAAGCACTGCATTGGCCAGCCCAGCGAGGTGAATCTGCGCCACATTCGGTGCAGACAAAAGCCGTATTTTTTTTTGCCATAAGGCTTGAGAGATTTTTAAGTGAGGTGTCTGCTTTAAATTGTTAATTTAAAGGCACTATATTTAGCCATATGTATCTACACAAGTTTAAAAGCCTTCTCCAGAGGGAGAAGGTTGGATGAGGGGAAATAGATGAAGCTTTGATTTTATTCTCCTCACTCCAGCGCTCTCCATCAGGAGAGGGAGCCACCCTAATTTACAACTCGTTGTATTTTAATGCCAAAAAGTTGTGTAGATACCTATGATATTTAGCAGGGGGTGTTATTTGTAATTTACAAAATTGAGGATTTAATCTGCTTGCGTCAGTGCAATTAAATCTCTTTCTAATAATTGACTGTCGCCTAGGTTAAGCTCAACGAGGCGGCGTAATGTGGAGATACTATCTAAGTCTATATGCTCGCATTTAAAACCAACTTCATTATCTATCACATGGCTGACTGATACGCTCATAGTAATAAGTGTTTCTTCAGAAAGCTCTAAGGTCAAGGTGTACAACATTTCTAAATTATTTTGTTCCCAAGCTTTATCAAAGCGCAGTAAACAGCCATGCAGAGAAATGTCGATAAGCTCACAAGGCCATTGCATTGATTCATGACTTAAAGTGACTTGAGATTTGTAAAAAATACGGTGGAAATGGCGTTGCTCGTTGTCTTCGCTCATGATGGTTTAGTCCATAAAAAATTGCATAGGGGTTTTATCTATAATCAGCATGTCGTCGTTTTTTAACAATAGCGTCTGATCTGCAAGCTCAGCTCCGTTGATTTTAATTTCATCATTCACTTCTAGCATAGAGATAAAATAGCCTTCTTTCCTGCGCGTAATAATAATAATGCCTGAGCCTTCCCGACCTAAACGAGTCATAGTTTTTTTAAGTGGCACTAAGCGGCCTATATGCTTACCGCCCATAACTTGCAGGTTAGCTTCGGGGAGATTGACGCGATTGTTGAATTCTTGATTGAGTTTTTCGTTTTCTGGCTCTTTTGCTTGCGTCGTTGAGGTGCTGCTCGAGAATTTTTCAGTACTACTGTAGATAATGCGGTGTTTACCAATGGTAATTGTATCGCCGTCTTGTAGCATTGTTTCTTTATGCTGCACGCCATTAATAATTAATGGGAAGTCGCTATTTAACTGTTTAATAAGAGGGCTGGCGTTGCGTAAAACTACGACGGCATGGGCTGGCGCTATTGCTAAGCTGTCCACTGCTAAATCATTAGTTTCGTCACGACCTATATGAATATTGCCCGACTCAAAGATCGAAGAGTGTATAGGTTTGTCTTTAAAAAAAACAGTGAATTTTGCCATTTTCGTAAGAGGTATCTTTGCTGGTTTCTTTTAGTATAGTCGTATTTTCTGAGTGTTGCTAAAAAACATAAACCTTTGTTTGCTGTGTCGCATTAATGTTCTAGAAATATGGTGCTTTTATTGACAGAGCGAGAGTGTTAGCTATTTTGTTTTGTGTTGTTTTTTTGACTCCGGGGGCAAAAATTTGATTCGCGTAATGGCGCGTTTATCGCTGTTCATAATCTCTAAGAGATGTCCGTGCAGGATAAGACTAGTGCTGGTTTGTGGAATAGTTTCCATAAACTCAATGATTAGGCCGTTAATTGTCTTCGGTCCCTTGGTAGGTAAGTCCCAGTGAGTAATGCGGTTAAGCTCTCTAATGGTGACACTACCATCGACAATATAGCTGCCATCCTCGTATTTTTTTACATCGGCTTCTTCTGTCATGATTTCGCCGACAATGCCCTGTAATAAATCATCCATACTAACGAGTCCTTGAACATCACCATATTCATCGACTACAAGACCAATACGCGCTTGGTCAAATTTGAAGTTTTGTATTTGTTTATGTAGCGGGGTTGTTTCTGGAATAAAGAACGGGGGAATAAGGTTATCAGTTATATCTTGTTTGCTAAAATTATCATTATTAAATGCTTGTATCAAAATGGTTCTTAAGTGTAAAAAGCCAATAACGCGATCAATACTAACTTTATAAACCGGTATTCGTGTATGTTGGCTGTTTTTGAGTTGGAGAACAATGTCTTCAATTGAACTTTCTATGTCGATACCAATAATTTCATTGCGTGGCGTCATAATATCTTCAACGGTGGCACTTTCTAGATCAATAATGCCCAACAAAATATTTTTATACTTTTCCGGCATGATTGAATCTGTTTCTGCCACGATACTCTTAAGTTCGTCTTTATTGAGTGTTGTGGCATTATGTTCATTTGCCTTAACACCAAATATGCGTAGCAGGCCGTTAGCGATAAGGTTGACAAACCAGACGATAGGGTAAAATATTTTTAATAAAGGGCTGTAAATCCAGGCGGCTGGAAATGCCATAACTTCAGGCTTTAGGGCGGCAAGTGTTTTTGGTGCAACTTCAGAGAAGATAAGTATAACAAGTGTCAGTACACCAGCTGCGATGGCAATACCTTCATCGCCCATTAGGCGCATCCCAAGAATGGTTGCTAGTGAGGATGCCAAAATATTGACGAAGTTGTTACCGAGTAAAATAAGGCCTAATAGGCGATCAGGGCGTTTTAATAGTCTTTGCGCCTTTTTTGCACTTCTATGCCCTTGTTTAACTAAGTGTTGCAGGCGATAGCGATTAAGCGTCATTAACGCTGTTTCAGAGCCTGAGAAGAAGGCTGAAAAGCCAAGTAATGCGATGAGTATGCCAAATAGGATACTAGTAGGTATGTCGTTCAAGAATAGGTACTGGGTTAGTTAAGTTGGTTACATCATCTATTATGGGCTGTAATTGTCAAGCTTCATTATTATAAATATGGGAATAGGGTGCCAAAGTAGAGTCAAATTACATTAAGTTTTTTCTGGAAGCTAATGAAATAGTGACATTTTTTTGACATGCAACTAAAAGGGTGATTAACTTTGTTCAAAAAATTGACGCTGCGATAGCCACTTTATCTGCAATGTTTTTTTTAATGTTTTAATTGCACAATAAAATACCTATAAATTCTTACGGTTTAGTGTGTTTTTGAGCATAAAGTTATGTATCAATCTAGCAGGAAGCTGCTATTTCAGTGAAT
>CBDVDU010000129.1:0-6930 GCA_965372825.1 uncultured Gammaproteobacteria bacterium
CTATTCCGACTCAATCAATACTTGCACTAATTCACGTAATTTTTTTTGAATTAAACGTGTATTATCCGGCCCCATGCGTAACATTTGTTTATCCAAAGCACTTAGCTTTTCTAACTTAGGATCAGCAAATTTATAATGTACTGAGGGGCGAATTACCTCTACTCGGCCTGTAATAATTGGCGCTTGCAAAATTTTCCCTACCGCTGCTTTAAAAATATCTGATACTTGATAGCTTTGGGGATAGGAAAACTCTTTAAAAACCACGTCAAAAAGTGGTAAATATTTTTTATAGAGTGCAATTGCCGCTTGGTTGTCAATCTCATTCACTGCATGCGCTAATTGATCATAACGCTGATATGACTTAGGGGAAATATACATTTTATCCCCTCTTGGTATCACCAAAAAAGGTTTGGACAGTTTTAATTCACGCAAAACTTTTGCAGGTGGTCGCATTCCCTGAGACATATCATTAACGGAAGCAATCGTTTTACTAATGATTTGCTCTTTAAATAGCCCTTGCTTTAATTGCGCCGAACCTGAAGTAGCCAAGACACCTTGCTTAAATTCTGCATCACTATCTTTTAGCTCTGGTAAAGCAGCACCTTCCACCTCAGGCAATAAGTCCTCAGCTTCATCAGGTAACTCCTGATCCTGCACATCTGGGGCAAAATCTCCCTCTTGCTCTTCACCACCGAAATCATTAGCCGGCTCAACTTCAGGTATAAATAGTACTTGCTCAGTAACATCATTACTAGATGCTGAGCCATCCTCATCATCCTTTAGCAACGCAAGCAAACCTAAGACCAACAAAGTAACTACTAAACACATTATTAAAATGTTAGGCCAGACCTTTGACTTTTCTGAATCACTCATACTTTTATTCCTCTTAACTAAACCTAATATATCCATACAAAAAGCACCGATTATTCAACAAAGAAAACCAATCCTAATTAGTTATCCTCGTATAATATGCCTAAGTAAATACTAATTCAATCAAAGGAATCAACATGGCTTACACTATTTATTTATCTGGCGAAATTCACAGCGATTGGCGCGAGCAAATCAAACAAGGTATTTTTGAGCAAGGCTTAGAAATTGAAGTACTTGGTCCTATTACCGACCACGAAAGCAGCGATAATGTCGGTGTAGAAATTTTAGGCGCAGAAGAGCAAGATTTCTGGAAAGACCATAAAGCTGCAAAAATAAATTCCTTGCGCACACAAAGCTACATTGGTCGCTCTGATATTGTTATCGTAAGATTTGGCGACAAGTACCGTCAATGGAATGCTGCTTTCGATGCAGGCACGGCTTATGGCTTAGGAATTCCCGTTATTACCTTGCATGCGCCAGAATTAACACATGCATTAAAAGAGATCGACGCTGCCGCATTAGCCGTAACAGAGACACCTCAGCAAGTTATTGAAATTTTGAAATATATCTCTCAAGAATAAAGCTAAAACCCATCCACTTTGAAATGTGCAGTTTTTAGTGAATACTATTTTCGTCTTCGTCATTCCTACATGCTACCCAGTCAAGCGTGGGCACAAGCTTTAGCAGGAATCTATTGAAGATATTTAGATTCCCGATAAAAAACTTCGGGAATGATGAGAGTTTTCATAAACTACGATTTTCAATGCAGACTGAGTTTATCAGCAGACATGATGCACTAAATAAAGATAGCGCACCATTACCTTTTTCACTCCAATAGCGGAAACCTTATGAAAAAAGTACTACTGCTTATTCTTGCCGCGGGCTTTGCTTCCAATGAGTTTTTAGAACAAAGCCCTACTTTCATAGCATCGAATGGAGCACAAGGCAGCGCTACAAGCAGCCCATTTCCTCCTAACACACAAGCAAACGATCAAGCCCTCAATAATGCCTACCAGAACAGACAAAGCGACGTTCAAGTTAAAGGCTCAGGCATCGTTATACGCACACTGGCTGACGACAAAAAAGGCAGTCAGCATCAAAGATTTCTGGTTAAACTTTCTTCAGGGAATACGATATTAATCGCGCACAATATAGACTTAGCGCCCCGCATCAACGCATTACGTGGAGGAGATATGATTGAGTTTTATGGCGAATATGAATGGAATGAAAAAGGTGGTGTAGTGCACTGGACCCATCGCGACCCTCGCGGCAATCATGAAAGTGGCTGGCTGAAGCATAAGGGCTCAACTTATCAGTAGTAGAAATTCGTGTAAATAATAAACGAATCTCACATACCGCGCCTTGCTTGTATGATTAGAATATCTACTTCACCGCTAACTGCACAGCAGAAGCAGCGCAAGCATGTACTCCCAAGTAGAAATAAAACCCGAAACTTTAGGTTATGTAGCACTGCCAGTCCTCAAAGGACTGGCAGTGCTTGCGGATATTATTAAATTTTGATTCCTTAGCGCCCCTCAAAGACCACAACAGACCTAGGCGGCACTAAATAATCATGATGACCTAAAGGAGCTTGCTGCTCTGGCAAGACAATATCCATAGGCGAACTTAACGCGGTATTGGTAGCCAGGTACCACTCACGCCCTTCAACTATGGGCAAATGCATCACTAGTTCATCATCCGACATATTCAACATAACATGCAAATCAGCTTCTTGCTCACCAACTGCTGCCAATGTGAAAGCTAGAACTTGTGCCTCAGGATCTAGCCATTGCGGCTCACCATCAACACCATGCCATTGAATATCAGGCATGTGCCTTGCTTCACTATTTTTATTTCTCACAAGGCGGCGACGCTCAACACCGTCCCACACCTCTGAAACACCCTCACCAGTCAGAAATCGACGTCGCATCAACGACTTATGTCGTTTACGTAAGGCAATCATTTGCTGAACAAAACGCAGCATCTCCGCATTTTTCTCAGTTAAACTCCAATCAAACCAAGTGAGCTCATTATCCTGACAGTAGCCATTATTATTTCCTTGCTGAGTATTAAGCACTTCATCACCCGCAAGCAACATGGGTACGCCTTGGCTCAATAACAACAGTGCAATGCTATTTTTTGCCTGCTTTTTGCGCAATTCTAAGATAGTAACATCATTAGTTTCACCTTCAACACCACAGTTATAGCTGAAATCATGATTACCACCATCGCGATTATCTTCACCATTAGCGAGATTGTGCTTTCCGTTATAACTAACTAGGTCATTGAGTGTAAAGCCATCATGACAAGTAATAAAATTAATACTGTTGATAGGTAATCGGCCTTGATGCTGATACAGATCACTGCTCGCACAAAGTCGAGTGGCAACTTCTGAAATGATACCTTTATCCCCACGAAGAAAACTACGCATGCTATCGCGGTATTTACCGTTCCACTCGCCCCAGCGATAGCCAGGAAAACTACCAACTTGATAAAGCCCTGCCGCATCCCATGCTTCTGCAATCAACTTGGTTTTTGCTAATTGTTCTGACAGTTCAATACCCCATAAAACTGGGGGATCTTGCAGCACTTCGCCATTCTGTCCTCGCGCCATCGCACTGGCCAGATCAAAACGAAAACCATCAACATGCATTTCTCTCACCCAGTACTCCAGGCAGCCAACAATAAAATTAGCGATAACGGGGTGATTAGCATTTACCGTATTACCGCAACCTGTATAGTCACGAAATTTACTTTTATCATTGGCATCCAAATGATAAACAATATCCGTGCCTAGCCCTCTGAAATTAATAATCGGGCCATCTTCACCTGCTTCTGAGGTGTGATTAAAAACCACATCCATGATGACGCCGATTTCAGCTTTATGTAACGCTTTAACTAAATCACGAAATTCCTGTAACTGCGTGCCTTGTTCAGGCGTTACACAATAACCGGGGTGTGGACTAAAGAAACTGTGTGTGCTGTAGCCCCAGTAATTTTTTAACCCGAGTTTAGCCGTCCCACTCGGAACATCCTGCTCATCAAAAGCCATCACCGGCATAAGCTCAACATGGGTAATGCCTAAAGCTTTAAGGTAAGGAATTTTTTCGATCAAACCTGAAAAAGATCCTGGGTGTTTGACTCCAGACATTTTATGTTTGGTAAACCCTCCCACATGCAGCTCATAAATAATGGCATTTTCACTTTTATAGGAAAAAGGCGTGTCACCCTCCCAGTCATAACGTTCATCAGGCACCAAATTACGCATCGCTGTATGACCATTATCACCAGGTAGACAAGCCTTATTTCGATCCCACAATGTATCACTGATCGCACGCGCCCAAGGATCAAGCAAATGCTTTTCCTTATCAAAGCAAAGGCCACTCTCAGAAGTGTTACAAGGGCCATCCATACGCCATGTATACCAAGTGCCTGCAGGCAAGTCATGGACAAGAACATGCCATGAATAAAATGTTTTATTGATTGCCGCCGTTAAAGGGATTACCTGAAAGGGTTCCTGGTGAGTAGAGCTGGAAAATAGTAGAAGCTCTACAGCTGTCGCATGACGACTAAAAATAGAGAAATTAACGCCATTAAGTTTAAATCGCACGCCGATAGGGTACGGCGACCCTAGAGAAACTTCATATAGTGTATTCATGGATATTGATTCCATTTTTTAGATCGATTATTAGCTTTGAAACAAAAAAGAACCCTGTTCGTCCAGAAAAATACAGTATTCAATTTCAAGAAATAGCCACAAATTTAAATTAGCAGAGTAGACTAACATTGCACAAGGAATTACGTCTATATTTTCATCTTAAAAATGAGCGTTACCACTCATATTTAAGCACTCTACTTTGTTAAAGGCTGATTATTTAGCTGCAAATTAAATGGCAACTATGATTAACTTTGACTATAAAAAACGGTTATTGATAACAACTTCATCTTTAGCCAATTGACCTGCCCGTGAATTAGCGGCTTGCACACCCTTACCAACCGCCAAACAAAGCGCAATAACATGATCTTGAGGTAAATTAATTAATTGCCCTACTTGATCAAAATCAAAACCATCCATCGGGCAAGAGTCGTAGCCCACCTCTTTAGCAGCTAGCATTAAAGTTTGCGCGGCAATACCACAAGAGCGCATCACCTCATCTCTTTGCACTTGGTCTTTACCGCGATAGTATTGATCAATTGCAGGCAAGATAAAATCTTGTACCGCTAGCTCAGCATTTACCCAATAACGCTCCGGCTGTTTTTCCCAGGCTTTTAAATCAGCACAGATCACTACAAATAAAGAAGCATCCGTCACTTGCGCCTGATCCCAAGCTGCAGTTCTAATTTGTTTTCTTAACTCAGGCTCAGTAATACTGACAAAACGCCAGTGCTGAATATTAAACGCCGTCGGTGAAAGCATTGCTAAAGAAAATAGCTTATTAATTTCAGCCTCTGTCATCTGATGGCTTGCGTCATAGCATTTGACTGCCCTACGAGCTTGTATTGCCTCTAAAGTATTCATACCTTTCCTTATACAATCATTGTTTATTTCACTATTAATCATCGCGACCTTTAATTAAGGTGATTAAAGTCATCAACTGTTAATATTTTATACACCTCATAAGCAGGTTCCTGATAGGGGTGCGCGAGCAATAATGCACTCACAACTGACTTAATCAGCTTTTCAGCACATACCATTTCCACTTTATATTCAGCAAGCCGGGTGATTTCACCCCTATTACCTAAAAAAGGCTGACTGCCTTGTAAAGGTTTAAATTGCCCTGCGCCTAAAGTCTGCCAAGAGCAATGATCATAATCCCCTATTTTTCCTGCACCTTGGGCAAACAAAGCCTCTTGTACAGCCTCAACATGAGTCTCAGGCACGAAAAAACATATTTTATACATAATCTAACCGCTGTAGTAAAAACTCAGGAATGCGCCGCTCTAACCAGTAATCAGGCTGCCAAGGTTTATTCCCAGCAATAAACCCTACATGCCCTCCCGCCTCAGTTATCTCCAAAAAAACAGAAGCAGATAGCTCCTTTAGCTCAGGGATCACTTCTGGGGTCATAAACGGATCATCTGCTGCTTGAATTAATAAAGTTGGCACCCTAATCGCTTGTAAAAATTGTCGTGAACTAGAGCGTTGATAATAATCTGCTACATTAGCAAAATCATACAAAGAAGCAATCACTCGATCATCATATTGCCAAAACGATTTAATATCCTCCAAATCGCCTATTTGCCTTAATAATTCGGCTTCCTCAGTTTTGCCTAAAGATTCTAAATGAACCTGCTTTAAACGCACATAATCTTTTAATTCGCGTAATAAACTAGCACGATAAATTTTAGAAAAACCACTATCCAGCTTGCTCGCACAAGCACTTAAAACCAAAGGCACTGACACGGCAGTTGCAGCAAATAGCTGAAGCTTAGCGCCCTGCTCACCCAACCATTTTAATAAGACATTGCCACCTATCGAAAAACCTACCGCAGCCATAGGTGTTTGTGGCTCACGCGCACGTAAAGTACGGTATAAAAAATCTATATCTCCGGTTTCACCTGAATGATAGCAACGCGATGAATCATTATATTCACCACTACAGCCTCTAAAATTCAACGCCGCACTGCGTAACCCTTGCTCTAATAAAGCCTGTTGCAAACCTTTTATATAGCCTGACTGCGAACTACCCGTTAAACCATGCAATAAAATCACCAAGGGTTGATTACCTTCGCCACAAAAGTCTATATCAATAAAATCATTATCTTCAGTGGTTAAGCGCTCGCGTTTTATAGTAGGCTCTGGTGGTTTACGCAATAAAGAGGGGTAAATCGTTTGTAAGTGTGGGTTGTTCAACCACCAAGCTGGCTTAAATGTGGATTGTATTTGCATGAATGCGTTTGACCTTAAATTCAATGATATTTTATCTCGTTATCTTGCTCCCAAATTCTACCTGGGAACATACACAGTAGGGCGGACTTCATTCCGCAATTTCTGATGTAGCAATTTTTTATTGTTTATAGCGGACTGAAGTCCGCTCTACAAAGCATTCTCAAATTATT
>CBDVDU010000130.1:0-6902 GCA_965372825.1 uncultured Gammaproteobacteria bacterium
TACGGATTTCGCAGAATTCACGCATGGCTTCAGTTAAGCCAGTGCGTAAGCCGTTAACATGCGTTCCACCCTGGGAGGTGGGGACTAAATTAACATAACTTTCAGTGATATTTTCAGGTAAAGATTCCGCCGTCCAGACGATCCCCCATTCAACGGACTCATGATCCGATGACATTTTACCCATAAATGGCTCGACGGGGTAAAACTCAACATTACCGACGCGATCTAGCAAATACTCTTCTAGGCCATTTTGATAATGCCATTCCCAAGACTCTTCGCCTTGCTCGACTGTTAAATGAATTTTTAAACCAGGGCAAAGTACTGCTTTGGCGCGTAAAACGTGTTTAAGTTTGAGTATCGAAATTTTATTGGAATCAAAATAGCTGGCATCTGGCCAAAAATGCACCATAGTACCGGTATTGGCTTTGCCGACGGTGCCGATTTCGCTTAATTCGCTTTGCTTCTCGCCACCGGCAAACTGCATCTGATAGACTTTGCCATTGCGTTTTATCTCAACGTCTAAGCGTTCAGATAGCGCGTTAACAACAGAGATACCCACGCCATGTAAACCACCGGAAAATTGGTAATTTTTATTGGAAAATTTCCCGCCCGCATGCAATTGGGTCAAAATAACTTCAACCCCAGGCATTTTTTGTTCAGGATGCATATCGACCGGCATGCCGCGACCATCATCTTGTACTTTGGCGCTACCATCTTTAAATAAAGTCACTTCTATGCTGGATGCATGCCCTGCGACGGCTTCATCAACACTGTTATCAAGCACCTCCTGCACTAAGTGATTAGGTCGAGTGGTGTCGGTATACATGCCGGGTCGTTTGCGAACTGGGTCTAAACCACTTAAAACTTCAATAGCCGCTGCGTTATAGGTATTACTCATTTTTCTAGTTAATTACTCTGACGATTTTCATATATAATAGTTCGATTAATACATCGTATCATTAAATTATTTTTATCGACATGGCTAGAAAGAAAAGCGCGACATTATTTGAAGATTCTCTCAAGGATTTAGAAGGGATTGTTGAACAATTAGAGCAGGGTGATATTTCTTTAGAAGAGTCGTTAAAATCATTTGAACAGGGTGTGAAATTAACGCGTATTTGCCAAACCGCTTTACAAGAAGCTGAGCAGAAAGTGCAGATATTATTAGACAAAAACGGTCAACAAACTTTGGAGCCATTTACAGATGAGTAACGCCTTAAAAGAATATTTAGTCGCTAGCCAAGAGCGTGTCGAGAAGGCTTTAGATTTACGCTTACCCGCTAATAGCATTTTGCCTAAAAGATTGCATGACGCGATGCGTTATAGCGCGTTAGATGGCGGTAAACGTATGCGTCCTATGTTGACTTATAGCGTCGGTAAAGCTTTAGGCATCGCTCCAGAAGTTTTAGACGGCCCAGCTTGCGCGGTTGAATTTATTCATGTGTATTCATTGATTCATGATGATTTACCAGCAATGGATGATGATGACTTGCGCCGTGGTAAAGCGACATCGCATGTGCAATATGATGAAGCGACTGCAATTTTGGCGGGTGATGGCTTGCAAACGTTAGCCTTTCAAGTTTTGGCTAATGATGACAGCATGCAGGCTAGTGCTGAAACGCGTATAAAAATGATTCAGGCTTTAGCAAAAGCCAGTGGCTCGCAAGGAATGGTGGGCGGGCAGGCAATTGATTTAGAATCAGTGGGTAAAAAGCTTACTTTGCCTGAATTAGAAAATATGCACATCCATAAAACCGGCGCGTTAATTCGTGTGGCGGTGCAATTAGCGACTTTATCTAAGCCAGATTTAGACCCAGTTGTGGCCGCTAAATTAGATCATTATGCGAAATGTATCGGCCTTTCATTTCAGGTGAAAGATGATATTTTAGATGAAGAAAGTGATACCGCGACTTTAGGTAAAACTCAAGGTAAAGATCAAGATAACGACAAACCAACTTACCCAGCTTTATTAGGTTTAGAGGGTGCTAAAGAGAAAGCTCAGAACCTACATGAGCAAGCTTTAGAAAGTTTGGCTGACTTTGGCTCAGAAGCTGATGTATTACGTGATCTTTCTTTGTATATTATCCAACGCGATCATTAATACAGGTATTTTATAGAAGATGCTATTGATTTAAGCCCTCTCTTGCTGGAGAAGGAGTACGGTAGGGCGGACTTTAGTCTGCTTTTTTAGCAATAGCGGACTAAAGTCCGCCCTACGCGGTTACTTTTTTTAATCAATATCCTCAAAAATGTCGGCTAACGGCATGTCTACTTCAACACTGCTAAAACGGCAAACAGGCTCGTTGCTGTAATCATGAAATAACCAGTCATTACCAGTTGTACGGCGAAAGCATTCGACTCGCTGGCGTTTAATATCAATCAAAACATATTCTTTCAGGCTCAATACCTGACGGTAAGCGGCAAATTTCTCGCCGCGATCATAAGCCTCAGTGGAATCAGATAGTACCTCAATAATTAAACTTGGTTGAGTGAGAGCCTGTTCCGCCTTTTGATCATTTTGAGCGCAAGAAACCATCACGTCAGGGTAATAGTACGCATCCATTTGCTCGATCTGTAATTTCATATCCGAAATATAAGCATGGCAAGGCGTACCGCGTAAATGCTGTTTTAAGGCAGCTGCAATATTGAGCGAAACAATTACGTGCTCACGTCTAGCGCCACCCATAGCGAAAGTTTTACCTAGGACAAATTCATGTTTTTCTTCTTGTAACGCTTCCCATGCTAAATAATCAGCGGCAGTCATTGTATGAGCTTCGGCAGTTTGCATCATTAGTTCCAGAAAAGATTGGGTTTAATAGGTAAAAGATTTTAACCACAGAGGGCACAGAGAGCGCAGAGGAAAAGAAAAGGATAACTGGTTCCCACGTTCCGCGTATTGTTTGTAGTGAGACGCAGAGCGCCTGTGTATGCATTCCCATATAGGGAGTATAGGTATCTACACAACTTTTAAAATTAAAATACAACGAGTTGCAAGTCAGAATAGCTCCCTTGCTGGAGAGGGTGAGGAGAATAAAATCAAAGCTTTATTTATTCCCCGCATCCAACCTTCTCCCTTTGGAGAAGGCTTTAAGACTTGTGTAGATACCTATGCTGCTAGAGAGGGCTTTAGCGTAGGATCCATCGTTTTACGCTGCATTTAACATTAGAAATGTTAAATGCGTTTGCATGGGAGCTTAGATTATTCCTCCCAAGCCCTACCATCTCTCGCAAGTAGCGCTACAGAAGCAACGGGCCCCCACGATCCTGCCGGATAGCCTTTAGTTTCTTCATTGGATTTTTCCCAAGCCTCTGAAATAGAATCAATCCACGTCCAAGCTTGTTCAATTTCTGCACGGCTAATAAATAAAGTCGGATTACCGCGCATCGCTTCTAATACCAATTTTTCATAACCGCCAAATAATTTGCTGTTTTTGAAGGTTTCAGAAAAACTTAAATCCAGTTTAGTGCGTTGTAATTTGATATTTTCATCAATCCCTGGAATTTTATTTAGCATCTGAATTTCGATGCCTTCATTCGGTTGTAGATGAATAATTAATTTATTTTCTGGTAAATCACGATAGCTTTCTTTAAAAATATTGTGTGGTAATTGTTTGAAGTTAATAACAATCTCTGTGCGTTTGTTCATTAAGCATTTTCCTGTGCGCAGGTAGAATGGCACGCCAGCCCAACGCCAGTTATCAATATCTACACGTAAGGCGACAAAGCTTTCTGTGGTGCTGCTCGTGTTTGCGCCTTCTTCATTGAGATAGCCGGGTACGGATTTGCCTTTGATAAAGCCATCGGTGTATTGGCCGCGTACAGTTTTTTCATGGACATTTTCTACGGTAATAGGGCGAAGTGCATCTAATACTTTAATTTTTTCGTTATGAATGCTTTGTGCTTCTAAATTAACCGGTGGCTCCATGGCGACAAAAGTTAAAATTTGTAACAAATGGTTTTGTACCATGTCACGCAATTGACCTGTGTGGTCAAAGTAATCCCAGCGCCCTTCGATACCTACTTCTTCCGCAACCGTGATCTGCACGGAATCAATGGTGTTATGATCCCAGTTTGTGGTGAAGATGGAGTTGGCAAAACGTAACGCCAATAAATTAAGGACGGTTTCTTTGCCTAAATAATGATCGATACGGAAAACTTGATCATCATTAAATACGCTAGCGACGGTATCATTAATTTCTTTTGAGGATTCAAGGTCGTGACCAATCGGCTTTTCCATGACCATACGTGATTGATCTGTGAGTACGCCAGAGTGCTCCAGTCCTTTACATATATGTTGAAATAAGAACGGCGCTACAGCAAAGTAATTGACCATAACGCGCTTGCTAGAGTCAGTAAGCTGGTTGAATATTTTGTATTCTTCAGGCTGGGTTAAATCCATTTTTTGATAGGATAAACGCGCTGAGTATTTTTCCCAGACCGCTTCATCAAGTGGCTCGCCTAAGAAGTCTTGTAAACTTTTGTAGGCAATTTTAATAAAGCTAGCGCTGTCTTCTTCTAGTCTGTCGACGGCAATAATGCGTGTATCCGGCTCTAAAAAATCACCTTTTTCTAAACGGTATAGGGAAATAATAAGTTTACGGCGTGATAAATCGCCTAGTCCACCATAAATAACTAAGTCGCAAGGTGGGAATATTTCTTGTGTTGTTGTCATTTTTTTTATTTTTTTGATTGAGTAGTGACCTAGCTTTATAACGCGAGAGCTTAAAGGCTATAAAACTGGGGGATTTATGCTATAAAACGCCAGTAATGTCTGTGTCAATGATTTAGAGTATATTACCCCCATAGCTAAAAGTAAATATTGTACTCGGAGGTGGAAAATGAAATTTAACCCTTGTAAAGGTGGCGCGTGGTGTGAAGATACCGGTACGCATTGTAACGGTTGTGGTCGATCACATGAAGAAATCGCGGAAACGAAAGTGATGATGAAAGGCTTGGTCGAATTTGCGCAAAAACAAGAATATGAAAATCCAGGCGACTTTGCTCAGTTTATTGGCGAGACTTTAGCAAGAAAACTACAGAAGCCTTAAGTATTATATAGGAGTGAACATCATGAAAATAAGCCCTGCTATTTTGCCTGAATTGATTCAAGCGGTAAACAATGCGGTAACACTGCATGCGGATGAACTGACTGAATTAGATAAGGCGATTGGTGACGGTGATCATGTCATTAACTTACGGCGCGGCCTTGATGCTTTGTTAGTGCAGCAAGATGAAGTTGCTCAGTTAGATTGGGCGAATGCTTGGCAAAAAATGGGCATGACCTGCATGAGCAAGATTGGTGGCGCTTCTGGTTCTTTATTTGGTACTTTGTTTGTGAGCATGGCAAAAGCAGCTAAAGATCAGTCGGTTGATGTCGTGGGGTTTGCACAGGCCTTTGCCGCAGGTGTTGAATCTATGAAGTTGCGTGGTAAGGCCGATGCAGGTGAAAAAACGATGCTGGATGTCTTGATTCCAGTGGCGCGTGTTTTGCAAGATAATGCGAGTAGCGTGGAATTGGCTGATTTATTAGTGCAAGTTAAACAGGCCGCGGAGACTGGAATGGAATCAACGCGGGATATGTTAGCCACTAAAGGCCGTGCTTCTTTTTTAGGCGAACGCAGTATCGGGCATATTGATGCAGGCGCCAAAAGTAGTCAGTTAATGATTGGTGCGATCGTTGAGACTTTAGAGAGCAAATAACAAGGTATTTATGGCAAATTTTTTTAATTCAGGGCTGACTCAACAGCAATTTTTAGATCAATACTGGCAAAAAAAGCCATTATTGATACGCCAGGCCTTTGCTGATTTCATGTCGCCTATTAGTCCAGAAGAGTTGGCGGGTTTAGCTTGTGAAGAGGAGATTGAATCTCGCTTGATTGAAGAGCATGGTAAAGACGGTAAGGCATGGCAAGTAACTTGCGGCCCATTAAGTGAGGATGATTTTGCTCGCTTGCCAGAAACACATTGGACAATGCTCGTGCAGGATGTTGATAAGCATTTGCCGGAATTACAATATTTACTTGAACCCTTTCGGTTTATTCCCGATTGGCGGCGTGATGACTTAATGATCAGTTACGCGCCAGAATTTGGGACGGTAGGCCCGCATACCGATGGCTATGATGTATTTTTACTGCAAGCAATGGGCGAGCGTCGTTGGCAAATTGGTGGACAGCCTATTCGTGAGGCTAAATTAGTGGATGGTTTAGGGCTGCAAATATTAGCCGAATTTACAGCTGGCCAAACTTGGGATTTGCAGCCAGGTGATATGTTATATCTACCACCGCATTTTGCGCATCATGGTGTTGCACTCAACGATTGCATGACTTTTTCTTTTGGCTTTCGTGCCCCAACTCAAGTTGAAATGCTGGATGCCGTGGTTAATAATTTGCTTGAGCAGCAACTAGGTAAAGCTGAATATAGCGATCCTGATTTATTATTAAATAAGCAGAGTAGCGAGATTGATGCCCAATCAGTTGCACGTTTGAAGCGAATGTTACATCAGGCAATTGATGATGCTGAACCTATTTTGGCGCGTGTATTAGGTAAAATTGTTACCGAGACAAAATCTAGCTTGGCCGCTTTAGCGACAGAAGCGGCGACTGAGCTAGAGGGAGTTGACGGGGTGACTGCGCTGTTTGAACAAGGTGAGATATTACAGAAAAATCCGTATTTTCGTTTTGCATGGTCTGTAGGTGCAACAAGTGGGCAGCTGTATATGTCCGGTGAGGTATATGAGGTTGATTTTCAAGGTGTTAAGTATTTGCCGGTATTGACTGAACAGACCATTTTAACTAGCAGTGATTGGCAAGAGATACTTAAAAATCAGTCGGCGGCTTTGTTATTGTGTCAGCTGATTGCCGAGGGTGGCTGGTTTTGGACGGAGGATTAACGCCTACTTAGGA
>CBDVDU010000131.1:0-6896 GCA_965372825.1 uncultured Gammaproteobacteria bacterium
TTATCGCTGCGCGATGTAAGGCGACGATTTTTTGTTGGATTGCTATCGGTGGTAAGGCGATGGGCGTGTCTTCGAGTATTTTCCGTCGAATACTGACATGTAAACTGCCTTCTGCATTGATTTTGAAGTATTTTTGTACTGGGGGCTGGTTGAGTTGCCAATAAATAAATTCGGGTAATACGGTGCTTTTTTGGTCTGTATTAATGCGAATAATAAAAAAGTACGGTGAGCAAACGGTCTGTTCAGGTAATTGTTGCACAAAGGTCGCAAAGTGCCGTGCGCCTTTGGCAACAAATAAAATATCTTGCGCCTGTAACCAGTCAGGATTTTTTCGTCCTATTAGTTCAGTGGTAATTAATTTTTTTATATTAATTTCACCAAATTCATTCACATCACGCACTTGCACAACATGTGTTTTAGCCTTAGAAATTGGCTTGATCGTCCCACGAAATGGGTGTCCTGAGCGTATGTTTGCAATTTCACAGAGCTTAGTTTTCATGGTTTACACATATTTATATTATTTATTTTCATGCGAATGAGGCATTAATTTTATGTGTTACATAGGTAGTGATAACACATAAAAAATACAGGGCTGATATTGAGGCATAGAGAAGTAATAGTCAAGTTTTATGCGGTAACAATATAATGCATACATAGGCTGACATTAGCTCCCCCTCAATTTATTCTTCCACAATGCATTATAAATATGGAGCATAGAAATGAGAAGTGTACCTGCCAGTGTTATTAAACAAACAGTAAATATGGGTGACCTACCGTATTTTTATCAGAAAAAAGAAATTTTCCAATTTCTAATAGGCATCGTCCATTTTTTGATACAAATAGAGGTATATAAAGATGATTATTGTTAGTAATGATGGTGTTGAGAATAAAGTTAAATTTATTAATGTAGCATCAGCAAAAATACTTCCTTTATTAACCAATCAATTAAAATCTGCTTTATATTCATATGGCACTGAAAGAAGTAACTCTTTATTTTCCCAAGCAGATAATGCCTTTATTGAGTTCGTTAATTTTTGTTACTTACAAAATAAATCTATGACAAATAGAAGGTGTGAAGAGCTGAATGATTTAGACGTATATTTCTTTAAGTGCTTTTACGACTACCTTATTGGTAACTTGGGTTTAAAAATTGCTACCCAGCGGTATAAGTCACTCAGGAAAGCTCTTCAAGATTATCAAAAAGAAAACTCAGGGTCTGTGAATATTTACACTTAAAGATGTCATGCAACATAAGATTAAACATCAATCTACATATTATCCATTAAATGAAAATGAATTAGATTCTCTTATTAATGTTGTTTTTGATTATTCATCATCATTTGGGCATGATTACATTCAGGTTTATAACATTCTTTATGAGCATAGATGCCATTCTTCAAAAAAACGATATATCAATTTAAATGAACCTGTAGCTAAGGAATTGCTTAACTATAAGTTTTTAAATAATGCATCAGGAGTTCCTTGGTTTAATTTTGTTATTCAGAGTGAAAAGCAGAGACTAGATTTAAATGGATTTACTTCTAGGTTAAAAAATCAGGTTATAGCATCTTGTATAATTGTAATTGCATTATTAACAGGTTTGCGAATACGAGAGATTGCATCACTAAAGAGTAATTGTTGCAGAAAAATCAACGAAAACGAATATGAATTAACTTTTACTCGCTTTAAAACTAGCACCGCCCCCATTAAAGGCGAAAAAGTAATAATACCTACACCTAAGTCTGTTTTTGATGCAATTCAATGTTTGTATAGCATTTATCAAGAAGGGCGTGAACAAAAAAACTCAGAATACCTATTCGTTACCAAAAACATGACATTCACAGCCACTAGCTTAAAGAAGTCACGACAGTTTATTCAAAATATTGCTTTAGGTGCCTTAGTGAAGAATTTTGGGAATGAGATTGGCATTCAAGGTTTGCATATTCATAGGTTAAGAAAAACGATAGCTTGGCTTTTAATTAGTAAATCAGAGAAAAATATTGAGCTTGTTCGCCACTTGCTGGGACATGAGTCTTATGAGATGACATTGCGTTATGTGCTTAGGAATCATGAGTTAGTTGAAGAGGTTGTTCATTTATTTGAAAACCATTATACAAATGAATTATCTGATTTGATGCAGTCTATTTTTAATCGAACTTACTCAGGACAAGCAGCCAACGAATTGCAAGAACAACTAGATTCAAAGCCTAATGCTTTTCAAGCAGAAATAATCCATTCGACGGTTGAAGAGTATATTAAAGGGTTATTTGAAGCAGGTGAAAATATATTTATCAATAGAGTACCAATAGGAGGTCACTGTGTTGTCGCTGGTGAGCTCAACGCTGATAATAAAACACCATGTATGCGAGAATTATTAGATGGAACCCTTGCAGCTCCGGACCCCCAACTCTGCAATTGGCAAAAATGCGATCGCAAGATATTAACGAATCATGCATTACCTAGTTTGACAAGGGATTTAATGTATTATTCGAAAATGGTTGAGACTGGTAATCTACCCATTCAAGTTAAAAACGAGTATTTGAGATGCATTGATATCTATAAAAAAGAAATAACAAAGCTCACAACGCTAACAGGTCCTACACCTCAATCTAAAATGGCCGCGCAGTGAGTTTAGTATTAGATGAAACAAAGTTAGCTATTGCCAAAGCAATATACGCTCTGAGAAGTGAAGTTGGTGTTAATAAAGTTACTGTTGTTGCAGTAGCTAATCGAGTTGGAATTTCTCGTCAAGCGATAAATAAAACGCATAGTGAATTTATCTTAGCAATTAAAAATAAAGTAGGTATTCCTAAAGCCTATTTAGACGTATTGGTTGAAACCAATTTACACGAAAGTGTTAGCACCAAAGAGGTTGAAGACTTAAAAAAGCGTCATGAACAAGAGCTTTCTAAATTCAAAAACGATACACTGACTTCATTAATGAAAAATGATTTAACTCTTCATAAAGCTAAATTATTGAAAAATGAACAGGTAAATACTCAAAAACAACTGTCAGATAAAATCAATGAAAATAAGCAGCTTGAATTGGCTTTAGGCGATGCAAAGAGTAAAGCTATTGAATTAGAAAGGGAGCTTATAGAGTTTAAGCAAAATGGAAGTTCGAAGGTGAGTCAAGAATTAGTTTCACCTGATATTAGGGTTGCTATTGAAGATTACACTAAAACTAAAGAGCTTAAAGATTTTTTAATAGCGCAAGACTTTGCATATAGACAAGCTGTTCAAAATACAGTTGATAATGTAAAGCGACTATGCGCAAATGCTATATATATCTTTGTGCATAGTCATAATGCGAGTTTAGAGGAGTGTATAGATCGCTTTGCCATGAATTCTGGGGCTTATGTATTTATTTCATTGCCGATCATTCTGAGGGATAAACGAAAACCATTTTTAAAAGATCTTACAAAGCTTGATATTCCAATTCATGCCATTGTGCCTAAAACCACTGAAGCCAGAAAAAATTGGTTTCGAAATTTGAATAAAATAGAATATCCAGCTCCAATAATTAAGCAATTTGATGAACAGTTTCAAGATCCTTTGGTTAGTGAAGGGTTCGAAAGCGTATTATTTTTAAAAAAATGAGAGTTAACCTTGTGTAAACCCCACATTTGTTATTTGTGGCAATTTGATGAGATATCAAGTTGAGCAATTAGCGAGACTGCAATTTATAATGAAGTATTTAATTACTTTGACTATCAATACGCCAACGCCTATATAAAGTCGCCCAAAATAACTTTATTAAGTACGCATATAAGCAAGAGCATGGGTACACGCTTTAATGTTCTGCGAGCAAGTGTCTTATTTAAGCCAGAAAACCATAAAACAAAACTTCGGGTCAAACCTTCCAAGTAATTTTTCTAGCTTTATGATGAATAGTGAATTCAACTACGGAGTTAGGATTCCACATTATGATGAATATCCTGATTTAGACTAATTCTATATGTGGTTTTACGAATACCCAGTAAATCTAAAGCTAAATTTACTGCAGCACATGGTTGTCACTGTTACGAAGTAATAAATAAAACGATAGGTTGTCACTTTGAACGGTTCAATAATAACCAAGAATAACGACTTTGACTTGATCAAACGGAGTTAAATTCAGTGCCGAGAAAATTTGCTTTGTTTGTGGATAACAAGTTTTACCTAGTTGTTTTTCATGCTGTAAAAAACTACGTAAAGCCTGCATATAGTCTAAATCAAATTCATCCTGCAGTAATGCTTTCCATGAAGCATCCATTTTTATTCGTTTACTAGTTTCTGTATCCATAACAACTGAACCTTACCTTAAATTTTCAAGTGAACAGCATTGCCCTTTTTTAAACCCATAAAAAAACCACTCAACCAAATAGTGGATTGAGTGGCTTAATAACTTGCAATAAAATCAGGGCTTAATTTTTCTTAGGAAGCAGAAAAACCCTGCCTTATTAAATCTCTTTATCGCTTAAATCTTTCTTTTCATCAACAACTGGAACGTCTTCATCCTGATTCTCTTCCTGCTCAGATTTATCTTTGATTTCAATCTCTTCTGGCTCGTCTACAGGTGGATCTATTCTCTCACCTTGCAAAAGTCGTTCAATTTGATACTTATCAATTGTTTCCCAGTCCATCAAAGCTTGTGCCATATTATGCATAACTTCGATATTATCTTTAAGAATATCTTCGGCACGCTGATAATTCTTATCAATCATACTACGCACTTCTTCATCAATCATTTGCGCCATTTGCTCTGACATAGGTTTCGCTTGCGAACCCATATAGCCACCCTCGCTATCACCATAATCCATAGGCCCCAGCTTGTCTGACAAACCCCAACGAGTGACCATATTACGCGCTAATTGTGTAGCTCGCTCAATATCATTAGATGCGCCTGTCGTGACTTTATTTTTACCGTAAATTAATGCTTCTGCAATACGCCCACCGAACAACCCAGATATTTGGCTTTCTAACTTATCTTTGCTGGCACTGTAAGTATCGCGCTCTGGTAAAAACATGGTAATCCCCAAAGCACCACCACGCGGCATAATACTAACCTTATAAACAGGATCATGCTCAGGCACATGACGACCAACAATGGCATGTCCCGCCTCATGATAAGCAGTCATCAATAAATCTTCTTTACGCATCACCATTGAGCGTTTTTCAGCACCCATTAGTAACTTATCACGCGCACGATCTAAATCATCCATAGTCACTATGCGTTTATTATTTCTTGCCGCCAATAATGCACCTTCATTAACTAAGTTAGCTAATTCAGCACCAGAAAAACCAGGCGTACCGCGCGCTAAATCTTTTATGCTAACATCATCGGCTTGAGGTACTTTTTGAATATGCACTTTTAATATTTGCTCACGACCTTTAATATCAGGCAAACCAACATGTACTTCTCTATCAAAACGGCCCGGTCTTAATAAAGCCTTATCTAAAACATCCGAACGGTTAGTCGCAGCAATAACAATAATGCCCTCATTACCACTAAAACCATCCATTTCGACCAATAATTGGTTTAAGGTTTGCTCACGCTCATCATTACCACCACCGCCAGTACCTGCGCCACCACGCTGACGACCGACAGCATCGATCTCATCGATAAAAATAATACAAGGCGCGCGTTTTTTAGCTTGTTCAAACATATCACGTACACGCGATGCACCAACACCAACAAACATCTCTACAAAATCAGAACCTGAAATAGAGAAAAATGGCACATTAGCTTCACCGGCAATCGCCCGCGCTAATAAAGTTTTACCTGTTCCTGGAGGACCAACTAATAACACCCCATGAGGAATCTTACCACCGACAAATTCGTATTTAGAGGGGTCTTTCAGGAAATCAACAATTTCCATCACATCTTCTTTTGCTTCTTCTACCCCTGCAACATCAGAAAAACCGACTTTAATTTGATCTTCTTCAAGTAGCTTAGCACGACTTTTTCCCATGCCCATTTGACCGCCACCACCGCCAGCACCACCTTGCTGTTTGCGGAAAAAATAAACCCAAACGGCAATGAGTAACAACATTGGTGCCCAAGAAATAAAAATTTGCGTCAGCATTGACTGCTTTTCTGGTGTTGCCACTTTAATTTTTACACCATACTGAATCAGGTCATCAATCAAATGTGCATCATCTGGGTTATAAGTAATAAATGGCTCACCATTAATCAACTTACCTTTTACCTTTTCGCCCTCAATAGTGACCTCAGACACCGTCCCATTGCGAATGTCATCAATAAAATCGGAATACAGAATTGTATAATTTTGCTCATAGGTCGGCTGCATTCGTCCCATAATGCTAAAAAATACGCTACCAACCACTACGAACATAGCAATTCTTACTAGAATCTTCATCATATAATTTCTCTATTATTATCAAAAACCCGGAACTTAAATTCCCGATCCTTATTATTATTTTTATTCTTTGTTTCTCTGTATCCCCTGAGCTTTGTATAATAGTAAAAATCAATTTATACAACCAAAGGAACCAAGCTATGCCAATCTCATCAGATATTGTTGAAGAAATCACTATTTTAACACGTTACAACCAAGCATCAACGCAAGCAGGTATTAAAGTACACGACACAGCACAACCAGGATCCATTGCAGCCGTTAAGCGTTTATTTGATAAAGGCTTAATTTCTCGAGATGATGGTGGTTATTTAACTGACCTAGGTATTGAAACTGCTGAGCATATACAAAGAGCGTTAACTATATTAACATCTAAATAAGCTTATTTTTCATCAAAAAAAGTAAGGCTAATAGACCTTAAACGCGAAACTCACCTTACTTTTCCACGTTTATACAAACAGCTATAAAATACTTGTAGCTGTTTGTATGTGCTGAAGAGAAAAAAACGGCTACGAACTTAAGCTGAGACAGCTCATA
>CBDVDU010000132.1:0-6848 GCA_965372825.1 uncultured Gammaproteobacteria bacterium
ATCAAGATGAGCATATCTTCTTTATAATTGCGGATTAAAAGATCCTTAGTTAAATCAGGGTGCCTCACGAGCCGATTGTAAGCTAACTCAGATTCAGGTGAAAACGGAAGATTCTTTAAAATATATTTAGCTTCTTTTCTTAGCTGTATCTGAAATAAACGCGCTAAGCCTGCTTCATGTTGTAAGGCCGCCTTTTCTTGAGTATCCAGAATACGTACTCCAACCGTCTCACCTTCATCAATAATCGCCGGATAACCGACAAAATCTTGCCCATCCTGTTCAAATTGATAAACCTCAGGTAAGTCATCAAATGCCCATTTAATACAGCCTGTGTAATTAAGCTCATCTTCAGCGAGTTGATTAAAGCTATCCCCTGCTTTTTCTGTGTATTTTTGCTGTAAGGCTTTTAAATCACGGCTATTATCTAAATGCTTACCTTGCTCATCAACCATCCGGAAATTCATGCGTAAGTGATCGGTGATAACATCTTTATTCCATGCCGTTAAAGGAATCGCTTCGCCCGTCAATTTACGCAAGCGCATAGCAATCCACTCATATAAAGAGCCTGTGCCATCTGGCTCAACTTCAAGGCACCGCTCAACCATAGCGGGTACAGGAACAAAATGTTTGCGCAATTGCTTAGGCAGGCCTTTAATCAAAGCAATCATTTTTTCGCTCAGCAAACCTGGAACTAGCCATTCAAACGGTTGCTCTATAAGCTGGTTAATCTGATGTACCGGAATAATCACCGTTACCCCATCTTCTTCATGCCCTAATTCAAAACGGTACTGTAAAGGCAAGGTTAAACGTCCTACCTTCTTCTCATCTGGATATTCCCAAGAACTGATATGCCCTTCATCTTGACGAGTTAAATCTTCTTTGGTTAAAAATAATAATTTTGGCTGCTCGCGTTCTGCTTTTTTACGCCATTGATCAAAAGTAATGCCGTTGACTACATCTTCCGGTAGCTTTTGATCATAAAAATCATACAACCATTCTTCATCTTCGATTAAATCAACGCGACGGCCTTTATGCTGAATATAACCGACCTCTTCTAATAAGGTTTCATTCGCTTTAAAGAAGGGGGCACGCGTATGGTAGTCATGTTCAACCAATGCATTGCGAATAAAAAACTGGCGTGCAGCTTTGGGATCGACATGCTCATAAGGAATCTTGCGTCGGCTTTGTAAAGTTAAACCAAATAATAGCGTACGTTCATAAATAGCACTGCGCGCTGATTTTTTCTCCCAGTGCGGATCAAAATGGTTTTTCTTAATCAAATGTTCGGCACAACGTTCAACCCATTCAGGCTCAACTTTTGCGACACAGCGCCCATAAACCTTACTGGTTTCCACTTGTTCCGCTGCCATAATCCATTTAGGCCGTAATTTATATTGCCCCGACCCAGGAAAGATATGAAATTTTAGATTACGCGCCCCTAAATATTCGTATTGCTCATGTTTAAATCCGATATTGGATAATAATCCGGGCAATAAGGCTTGATGTATCGCTTCATAAGAGGCCTCAGTGCTATTAACCTTAAGTTTTAACTCGCCTTTAATCACTTGCAAGATTTGTGTATGCACATCCTGCCATTCTTTTAGGCGAACATAAGATAAGAAGTTCTGTTTACACCATTTACGCAGTTGGTTATTGGATAAATGTTTTTTGCGCTCCTCAAAGGTATTCCAGATTTTAATATAACTCATAAAATCAGAATCGACACCGACAAATTCAGCATGCTTGGTATCGGCTTGCTGCATTTTATCTGCTGGTTTTTCGCGTGGATCTTGGATGCTTAGCCCTGAAACAATAATGGAAACTTCATTTAAACAGGACATTTCATCCGCTGCAATTAACATACGTGCTAATTTTGGATCGACCGGTAATTTAGCTAATTTCTGACCAATAGGCGTTAATTTTCCTGCCTTATCCAAAGCATTTACTTCTTGCAAGCTCGTTAAACCATCGCGAATCATTTTATCTTCAGGGGGTTCAACAAATGGAAATTCGCGTATATCGCCCAATTTTAACGACGCCATCTGCAAAATAACCGAGGCTAAACTGGTACGCTTAATTTCTGGCTCGGTGAATTCAGGGCGGCTTAGATAATCCTCTTTAGAATACAAGCGGATACAAATTCCATCAGCAACACGTCCACAACGCCCCGCTCTTTGATTGGCGCTCGCTTGGGAAACTTTTTCAATCGGTAAACGCTGAATTTTACTGCGATGGCTATAACGACTAATCCGCGCATGCCCAACATCAATGACACTACGAATGCCCGGAACGGTTAAAGAGGTTTCTGCGACATTGGTTGCCAAAACGATTCGTCGCTTGCCACCTTTGGACTTAAACACGCGCTCTTGTTCGCTAACACTGAGCTTAGAATACAGCGGCAATACTTCAAAGCGCCCGCCATTATGTTTACGTATCGATTCATCTGTTTCCCGAATATCTCGCTCGCCACTAAGAAAAATTAATATATCGCCGCCAATATCACCGTATAACTCATCCACCGCGTCTAAAATGGCTTGTTGTACGTCATTCGTTGTTTCGTCCTCTTCCTCATCTTGCTCAATGGGGCGATAACGCATTTCCACTGGAAAAGTACGCCCTGAAACATTAATAATAGGCGCATCAAAAAAATGCGTAGAAAAGCGCTCAGGATCAATCGTTGCGGAAGTAATCACTAATTTCAAATCAGGCCTGCGGGGTAATAACCAACGCATATAACCCAAAAGAAAATCGATATTTAAACTACGTTCGTGCGCCTCATCAATAATAATCGTGTCATATTGACTTAAATACGGGTCATTTTGCGATTCCGCTAACAAAATCCCGTCGGTCATTAATTTAACTAACGACGTTTCACGCGTTTGGTCGTGAAAACGGACTTTATAGCCGACTGCTTGACCTAATGGTTGCTTTAATTCTTCGGCAATTCGGTCAGCAACTGTACGTGCTGCAATGCGTCGAGGTTGCGTATGACCAATCAATCCAGCCGCACCACGACCAATAGACAAACAAATTTTGGGTAATTGCGTGGTTTTTCCCGAACCGGTTTCACCACAGATAATTACCACCTGATTTTTCTGGATTAATTCCGCTATTTCCTCTTTTTTGCTGCTTACAGGTAAGTCAGGGTACTCCAACACCGGAAAGCTGGCTAAGCGTGCATTGCGCTTTTCAATGGATTGCTTTAGCTTGAGTTCCAAAGCTGACAGCTTTTCCTTGATGTCTTTCCCTTTTCTCAATTCACTACGTAACCGATCTAATTGCCGCTTGATTGGCTGACGATCTTTATTGAGCGTTTTGGGTAAGTTTTTAGAGATTTGCTGAATGAGTTCTTGAGAGGACATAGGGGAGTATTAAATGATGTGGAGCAGAGCGAAGCTTCAAGCATCCGTAGGGCGAACTTCAGTCCGCCTATTTTGAACAATGCGCTAACTTAAGAATGGGGTATAATGTTTACATTATCAAATGATGAACTGATCTTTAGCTTACATTTTAAAAAGCGGACTAAAGTCCGCCCTACGATACAAACTTATTTTAACTACCGGCCTCGACCTCTTGGCGGCCCAGACTTTCTTTTAGTTCTTTCAAACGGATCTTTCTTTTCGTGATGACGCCTATCAGGTGCGCCTTTCGCCTTCTTAGCAAATGAATCGTTGTTTTCTCTCGGTTTATTTACCCTAGCTTTATTCTGTGGCACTCTTGGATTGGCAGCGCTATCGAGTCGTTCCAACGGCAATTTAACAAAAGTTAATAAATCATCCAACTCCTTTGCAGCTAATTCATAACACTGCCCTGCACCTAAACCGTCTGGCAAAAAGATAGGGCCATAACGTACCCGCATTAAACGGCTTACCTGAAACTCTAAGGCTTCCCATAAGCGTCGCACGAGACGATTACGTCCTTCAGTAACGGTTACGTGATACCAGCTATTTGCGCCTTCTCCACCGTTAAACTGAATATCGTCAAATTTAGCGATACCATCCTCTAACTCAATACCTTTCTTTAATTGAGCAATATTGTCTGCAGTCACTTCACCTAAAATACGCACCGCATATTCACGATCAATTTCTGAAGAAGGGTGCATTAAACGATTAGCTAGCTCACCGTTATTAGTGACTAATAATAAACCTTGAGTATTAATATCTAAGCGACCTACCGTAATCCAACGTCCCTTCAAAATCTTAGGTAATTGACTAAAAATTACTTTACGACCTTGAGGATCATTACGCGTCACCACTTCCCCTGTAGGTTTATGATAAATCAGTACGCGAGTCGGTTGCACACTAAAAACGTCCCACTTTAAATGTCGTCCATTTAACTGTAATTTATCGCCAGCTTTCAGATGGTCGCCTAACTGAACTTTAATGCCATTAAGAAGTAAGCGACCTTCGGTGATCCAACGCTCAACTTCACGACGCGAACCTACACCGCCGCGCGCTAAGACTTTCTGAATTCGCTCGCCAGCCGCGTCTGCCGCTGGTGCTCTCTTAGGCTTAGTTGGTGGAGATGCAGCGACATCTTGAGCTGTATTCTCAGCATTTTCCTCATCTGTTTGATAAGGTTTTATATTAATAACGGGGGCTTGTGTTTTCACGTGTTTTATCTTTTTCTGGATTTGTTTAAAAATCAGCTAAATATATTAGCTAATGACTTAATTTGTAGGGCGGACTTCAGTCCGCCATGGCATGTAAGGCGGGCTAAAGCCACGCCCTACCTTTATTTATCTATTTACCTGGAGAATTACCCCACAGGATTTTATGTAATTGTAATTGAAAACGCACAGGTAATTGGTCACGCAAAATCCATTCAGCCAATTCTGTCGGATCTTGCTCACCCATGCTCGGAGAAAATAAAACCTCGCATTGCTTATCTAATTGATATTCATCTAGCTTATCTTTAGACCATGCATAATCTTCGGCATTACAAATGACAAACTTTATCTGATCTTTAGCCTCAAGATACGGCAAGTTAGTATATAAGTTGCGAGACTCTTCAGCCGAAGCTGGCGTTTTCAAGTCCATGACTTTAACAATACGCGGATCGACTTGAGATACATCAAGCGCGCCACTGGTCTCTAAAGACACAATATAACCTTTATCGACTAATTGCTTAAGTAACTCTAAACAAGCAGGCTGCGCCAAAGGTTCACCGCCCGTCACAGTAATATATCGCGTTTTATATTGTTCAACTTGCGCAATAATATCAGCGATACTGGTCATTTCACCACCAGAAAAAGCATAACTGGTATCACAATATTGGCAACGTAAAGGGCAGCCTGTTAGACGAATAAAAACAGTGGGCATACCCACTGATTTAGATTCTCCTTGTAGTGAATAAAAAACCTCACTAATGCGTAAATCATTATGTCTCACTAAGCCTACTGCCCCATACTCTGTAATTTTTTCTCTGCCATATGCGCGGAAGTACTATTGGCATAATCTGTAGTTATTTGCGTATATAGCTGCTTGGCTTTAGCTTTATTATTTTCTGCTAAATAAATATCCGCTAGCTTAAGCATTGATGTCGCTGCCTTTTCACTCTGTGGGAACTGCGTAAAAACAGCCTCAAAATTTTTCTTAGCGGCCGCCTCATCTTTAACAACAGAATAAACAGAAGCTAACCAAAAAGTCGCATTATCACTGTATTTTCCCGCGGGATAATCCTGTAGAAACTTTTTAAATAAGCTTATTGCTTGCTGATAGTGGCTATTTTTAACACTCGCAAACGCCTTATCAAAATCAGCTTTTTCAGTCTTTTTTGATTTTACTCTTGGTATTGGCTTAGCCGCTTCAATCGCAGCCTTTCTTTGCGCTGCGGGAATAGCCAGATTCCCTTGACTAGAAATATTAGCACTAGTATTAGTAGGTGCAATGCCACGCCCTGTTTCTACTCGTTGCAAGCGTGCGTCAATATCAGCATAAATATTTTTCTGGCGTTGCTTTAAATTAGTAATTTCATAATTTTGTTGCTCTACCAAACCCCGTAACTGCTGTAGCTCAGTTTGCAAACTCTCGACACGCCCCAACATTTCCAACATAGGTTGGTTTGATGTCGCCCGGCCAGAATAAGAAGCACCATTGGCATAAGTCGAATTATTGATGATCGGCGGCAAAGGCCTAGTTTCAGCTTGTACGATACTTACTGCGGATAAGGCCAAAATTAAAGGTAATTTTTTCATTATTTATACACGACCTCTACTCGACGATTAAGCGCAAAAGATTCGTCAGTATGCTCTGAAGCCACAGGCTTTTCTTCACCATAACTAACGACATCCATCTGATTGGTCATAACACCAATCAACTGTAGTATTTTAAATACTGATTTAGCGCGTTGCTCGCCTAAAGCAATATTATACTCACGCGTACCTCGCTCATCTGAATGCCCTTCTAAAGTAATACGTTGATTCGGGTTGGCCATTAAATAATTTGCATGCGCTTCTAATATCGGCACGAATTCATTTTTCACCTGGCTACTATCATATTCAAAGTAAATGGTACGCGTTGACAAAGGGCTGTTTGGGTCAGAAAACTCAGGGCTTTGCATCAGCGCATCAATACCTTCACTAATCTGACTATCCACTCCAAGCTCTGTTACTTGTAGACCATCGGCATTATATGTATTGCTATCAACGCCCGACCGATCATTAAGAGAATTCATCATATTCTGCGCGGCATTATCTTCCTCACTTAAAGAGTCTTTATTAAATAGACTACAACCAGATAATAATGTTGCGATAAAAAAAGCGACGATACTTGTTTTAAGTTTCATATTCCTAACCTTTATTTGTATAAATATTGACGTACCAAACTACCCTTATTTACGTGGCGCCC
>CBDVDU010000133.1:0-6823 GCA_965372825.1 uncultured Gammaproteobacteria bacterium
AAAGCAAATAAAGTTGTTTTTTAAGCTGACTAAGGTCAGTGAAATGTGGGTGTTGATCGCTTAAAAACCAGCGACTGACTGTTTTTCCCCATTGTGCCTCTGTCTGTAGACGTAGTGTCGCGCTTTGATATTGAGTTGCTTGAGCATTTACTTTAGTAATGTCGAGCTGGTTCTTTTGTTCCCTGAATTTGCGTGTAGAAACGGCATTTTCGTGTTGTAAGTTTTGTATGCGCCGCATATCCCGTTGCGCTTGCTCTAATTGTAATTGTGCTGTTTGTTGTTCTGCTAAGGCTTTAAAATAACCGGCACGCGCTTGGAGTAAGGGAAGTAAATCAACTAAGGTCGCAAAGGTTTCAATTGTTGGGTTAAAGTGAGTGCTGTGTAATTTTACAGTCTCTAAGCCACTTGCTATTTGAATGGATTCCTCAATCGCGACATTAGGTTGAGCCAGCATATCGTCATCATCGGCATTGCTATTAAAGCTAAATAGAAGGAAGGATGAAATGAGTAAGGGGCGTAGTATTAGCATAATAAATTCAGTTGATTGGCAGGGCTTCGTGTAACTTTTCATTATTAAAGGGTACAGGCAGTTTTTTTAGTTCGTTATTCTTGCATGTTGTTAGCAGGAATCTATTCTCAACGTAGATTCCCGATAAAGCTTGTGCCCACGCTTGACTGGGTAGCACTCGGGAATGACGATATTTTTATAGGTATTTGCCCATGAATAAGGAGAAGTTACGGCTTTGTCTATTGCCTTATCTAGGTGAAGGTTCCTAATTAAGTTAGGAGCGTGCACGAAATAAGATAAATTTTACAATGGGGCGCAGGTCTTTAGCCTGCATTTTAGGTAGCAGACTAAAGGTCTGCGCCCCATATGTGTTCAAGTTTCTTTGGAATGCACATTTTATAAAATCCGAAACTTTATGTCATGTAGCACTGCCAGTCCTTTGAGGACTGGCAGTGCTTTCGGATATTATTGAATTTTGATTCCTTTGTACTTATTCCTTAGCTGAAAAAAGCGTTATTACAGTGATTTATAAACGAGCGGCTAACTCAAAGCAAAGTAGAGTGGCTGATTTTTTAGTATTATAAGATATTCAGTGTAAAGCGCTGGGGAAAAACTGGCTTTATAGTAAAATAATACCCGAGCAATGAGAAAATCTAATCCGTTTTTAAACCTTAACAAAGTGAGAGAAAAATGAGTGAACTTCCTAAACAATTAAAATATGCCACCACTCATGAGTGGGTAAAGTTAGAGGAGGATCTTGTGGTTAAAGTCGGTATTACTGATTTTGCTCAAGAAGAGCTTGGTGATTTAGTCTATATAGAGTTGCCAGAAGTGGGTCGTCAACTAGCAGCAAAAGAGCAATGTGCCGTGGTAGAGTCAGTTAAAACAGCTTCTGATTTATTCAGCCCTGTTACGGGTGAAGTGGTCGCGATTAATGAGGAATTAGCCGATTCGCCTGAGTTGGTTAATGAGGATGCTTTTGGCACTTGGCTGTTTAGTTTAAAAATAAACAGTGCGGCTGATTTAGGTGGGCTTTTAGATGCTGATGCTTATGCTGAGTCGATTGCTTAGATTTATTGGGTAATAGTTCCAACAGTAAAAGGACTGGAAAGTATAAAATTACCCACAAAATCTGTGGATAACTTTGTGTGAAATTTGCAATTTGTAAAGCTAAATGGCTGTAATTATTATGCTTTTGTTAAATTGTTTAAAAACTATACGACATTATAAATCAGTAGCTTACCTATGTTTTTGTGAATGTGATGGAGTTGACCCTTGTGTTATTTAGCTTGACAAGATTTTGTGTGCAAGAATAAATAAAAACGCAAAGACTGCGGAGAGAAGTATCACCGTATTTATTTTAGGGTAGCATGTAATCAACTTAATTAAGGCACTGAAGATATTTGTAGGTGTTTGGTTTTTAAGTATTTATAGCTTAAATAAAGTTACCCACAAAAACTGTGGATAACTCTGTGGGTAATTTGCAACTAACAATGCTAAATGTCTGTAATTGTTACAGTTTTGTTACATTGTCTAAAAAACATACATCTTTATATATCAATGACTTATGGCGTCTTGAGGCGTTTTGCCGAGACTAATAAAAAATAGTTTTTACTTGACAGGATTTTGTGGAAAATGGCTAATCAAAATGCAAAAGGTGTAAAGCGTATCGTGAATGCGTTCTTTTTTTCAGTGGCGGGTTTTAAAGCGGTATGGAAACATGAGGAAGCCTTTAGGCAAGAAGTCTATTTATTGATAGTAGCCGCTCCTTTAGCTCTTTGGTTGACTGGAAATAATATCGAAAGGGTATTATTAATAGGGTGTTTGGTGGGTGTATTGTTAGTTGAACTATTAAATTCAGCGGTTGAAGCGGCTATTGATAGAATAGGATTTGAACATCATGAGCTGTCAGGTAGAGCAAAAGATATAGGTTCTTCTGCAGTTATGTTATCGTTGGCATTAGCAGCGTTAACATGGGCGTTGATTTTAATTTAAGAGGAAAAGAAATAAATGAGTGCATTGATTTGTGGATCTATGGCTTACGACACAATTATGGTGTTTCAAGACCAATTTAAAAACCATATTCTGCCTGATAAAGTACATATGCTGAATGTGTCTTTTTTAGTGCCAGTTATTCGTAGAGAGTTTGGTGGTTGTGCTGGAAATATTGCGTATAACTTAAAATTGTTGGGTGAAACACCTAAAATTATGGCGACGGTTGGTCATGATTTTGAGCCGTATGCACAGTGGTTGAGTCAATGTAAAATTTCCAGTGATTATATTACTAAGTTAGATGCCCATTACACTGGGCAAGCGTATATCACTACTGATCGGGATGATAACCAGATTACCGCTTTTCATCCAGGAGCAATGAACGAATCGCATGTTAATTCAGTGGCACAAGCATCTGGTATCGAAGTAGGTATTGTTTCACCTGATGGTAAATTAGGGATGCAACAGCATGCTAAAGAGTTTGTTGAGGCCGGAATTCCGTTTATTTTTGATCCTGGTCAAGGTATGCCCATGTTTAGTGGTGAGGAATTACTTGAATTATTAGAGTTGGCAACTTGGGCAACGTTTAATGATTATGAGTCGGAATTAATGCAAGAGCGCACGGGTTTAACTTTAGAGCAAATTGCTGAAAAAGTTGACGCTTTAGTTATTACTTTAGGTGGCCAGGGTTCAAAGATTTATAGCAAAGGTGAATGTATTGATATTCCTGCGGTTAAAGCTAAAGAATTAAAAGATCCAACGGGCTGTGGTGATGCGTTCCGCGCAGGTTTATTGTTTGGTATTTTGAGTGAATATGATTGGGCAACGACTGGGCGTATTGCCTCTTTATTAGGTGCGATAAAAATTGAACATCATGGCACGCAAAACCATAGCTTTACTATGGCGCAATTTAAGCAGCGTTATCAAGATAGCTTTGGAGTGTCGTTTTAGGGAGATTCTTTAAACGAGGTATTATAATTACTTCTAGGGCGTGGCTTTAGCCCACCAATGCCTCGTATCTGCACAAGATTGAAAGCCTTCTCCAGAGGGAGAAGGTTGGATGAGGGGGAATAAGATAAAGCCTTGATTTTATTCTCCTCACTCCAACCCTCTCCAGCAGGAGAGGGAGCTATCCTGGCATGCCGCTCATTGTGTTTTATGTCAAAAAGTTGTGTAGATGCCTATGCCCTACAAGTATAATTAATGTCCCGCCTTAAATGAGTAGCCTGTGTATTCCATAAAAAAACTTAGCTTTAATTCGCTAATACTACTTGTATTGACTTGCTTGTTGATGTCGGTAGCTTTTGCGCATGGTGTTGATGCACATACCAAGCAGTTCTTGCTGGCCAATCAAGGTGTTGCTATCGGGCCTTTTCTATATATTGGCGCAAAGCATATGGTCACTGGCTATGACCATTTGTTGTTTTTACTTGGCGTTATTTTCTTTTTGTTCCGTACGCGGGATATTGTTCGTTATGTCAGTCTGTTTACTTTAGGTCATAGTCTCACGCTGTTTTTAGGCGTGCTAGGCGATGTGGCTGTTAATGCTTATTTAATTGATGCCATTATTGGCTTATCGGTCGTTTATAAAGGTTTTGATAATTTAGGTGGCTTTCAGCGCTTGTTTGGTTTCCAGCCCAATACTCAGGCGGCCGTTTTGATTTTTGGCTTGTTTCATGGTTTGGGGTTGGCGACAAAATTACAAGATTTTGCCTTACCACAGCAAGATCTATGGAAAAACCTATTGGCTTTTAATGTCGGGGTTGAGCTAGGGCAAATTTTTGCCTTATTGTTTATTTTATTGGTTTTGAATATTTGGCGGCGTTTTGACAGTTATTACAGTTTTGCTGTCATCACCAATACTTTGTTAATGAGCGGTGGTTTAATTTTATTTGGCTATCAAATGGCTGGCTTTATCATGGCGGTGTAATGTTTATGAATGAAACAAATATTCCTGTGCAACCCTTAAAAACGCTGATTATTAGTATGATCAGTGCCACCTTCCTTGCATTTTTTGTTTTAATAGCGATTGTTGGACCCGCTGAATATGCGATTGATCCAACAGGCTTAGGTAAGGCTCTAGGCTTGACTGTATTGGCTAAACCAATAGAACAAAGTCAGAGATCAGTGCTTACCTGCCCGACGGGTAATGCACTGGTAGATTGGCAAGATATAGTGATGATTACTATTCCAGCAGATTCAGAATTAGAATATAAGTTCTATTTGAATCAACAGGCTGAAATGGCGTATGCATGGGCAAGTGATGGCGCTCAATTATATTTTGATTTTCATGGCGAACCAGCCGGTAATAAAACGGGTTATTTTAAAAGCTACCAAGAAGCAACATCGGGAGAAGCTGAAGGTGTGCTCACTGCACCATTTACCGGCACGCATGGCTGGTATTGGAAAAACACAAGCTCAAAACCCGCTACCGTGACTTTAAAAACCAAAGGACAGTACCGGATTAAGGGCTTGATTTAATGTGTCTCTGCGAAAATTAAGTCCTTGCTGCACGCGAGACTTTATCAAATGGCTCTGGAAAGGCTTTTGTAGCGCCAGTTTGCACGCGTAATTTATCCAGTAAGGTATGATCAAACATCTCGCGGAATTCTTCGCGGGTCTGAAAGGTATCAGCATATAAAGCTTGAAAGCCACCCATCTCGCGCATCAAAGCTTCTAATTTACGAGTGGTCTCTTTAGAGTTGTAATTCTCTACATTGGGTTCACCGTAAATTCCGACATCAACAAACATTTGCTCATTAGGCTGTGGATTAACCATGCCGCGTACCGGTGTATCGAAGACACGCATAGGGCATAACCATAAAGGATGAAAGTCCACTTCTTGTTTAAGATAAGAGAGCGATTTATCCAAATTAGAAAGAGGTAATAAAAAGTCCTGATCCATGTGGTGAGCATCATAGAGTTCATGTACTGCTTCAGCATCCGTGAGTTTTAATAAAGAAATCTCGGGTGGCGACATCCAGCCTAATAGGTAGCGGAACCAAGGACTATTACCAAAGGGGATGATGAGAGCCATTTCCCAAAATAAGGCGCGCGTGTGGCGGTGATAATAATGACGTAAAGGAATCCATTCTTCTTGCTCCTTGTTTTGTTTTAAGATGGCGCGGACATACTCATAAAACCAGGGTTTCCAAAAATTATTGATGGCATTTTTAGTTTTTCCTGAAGGTGTTTTATCAGCAAAATTGCCCAACATTAAAACGGCTTCCTGTTCTGAGTACATGAGTCCTTCAATAAAATCATAAGCCTCATTAGTGGGCTTTAAGGATTCTTCGGTAAAGCGTTCTATAAAGGCGTGTTTACTTTTAAAGGGAATATAAGTCAGCTGTACATAATCTTTGCTAGGGACAATTTTAATCTCTGCACAGACTAGAAAACCTAATGAACCGTAAGACCAAGGAATCGCATAAAATAGTTCGCTATTTTCTTCTTTTGAACATTTAACTAACTCGCCATTAGCGGTGACAATTTCTAGGCTTTCACAGATAGACTGAAATAGGCCGTATTTATGTGAGCTAGACTCAATACCAAAGCCATTAATCAAACCGCCAACGGTTAAGGCATCTAATTCAGGAACAACAGCTAAAGACCAGCCTAAGGGTTTTAAGAGAGCAGAAATTTGTCCCATATTAGCCATAGGCTCAAGGCGTACCGTACCTTTTTTTTCATCAATTTCTAAAATATCCATTAAGTTAACATCAACTTGATAATGGGTTTTTTTATAATTTCCTTGTTTGTGTGACATCGCTTGCCAGCCAGGCCTAGCGGTACACATCGGAATTTCGCCACCGGTTTTTTGTTGCCAGGATTTGACTTGCTGTTGCACTTTTTTGACTTTATCATCATGTTTATCTGGCGCACTGTTTAGCCAAAAAACTAAGCGATTGCGGGTGCTCATATAGGCTTTAAAAATCAAGGATGCTGGCAATAAAAATAGGACGACAAACAAACCGCGATATTTGATTAAAAAATTTAACATAGATTATTCCCCCAGAAATTAGACTAAGCTATTAACCGTTATATTGAAATAAACTAAATTTTACTCTAAAAAGCATCGGTAGCTATACAACTGTATTTTAGCGTCAAAAAGTTACCTGATTATTCACAAGCTTCAGGTTTAAATGACTGGTAAAAGAGGTTTTTTATCGGGAACCCATGTTGCATAGATTCCTGCTAAAAACATGCAGGAATGGGCATCTTTCATATAGTACCAAAAGTAGTTTACACTTTTAGTGCTTATTTAATAGGTTCCGTGGGAGGGGCTTTTAGCCGCGATTTCATATAAGTCGCGGCTAAAAGCCC
>CBDVDU010000134.1:0-6741 GCA_965372825.1 uncultured Gammaproteobacteria bacterium
CCATGTTAAACGTAGATTCCTGCTAACAGCATGCAGGAATGACGAGCTGAAAAATTTATATAGATCTACAAAGAAAGCACCTGTTTTGGTGCTTCTCTGCTAAAGCCATGAGCTTAGGAATGAACATTTTATAAAACCCGAAACTTTAGGTTATGTAGCACTGCCAGTCCTCTGAGGGCTGGCAGTGTTTTCGGGTATTATTGAATTTTGATTCCTTAGTCTAGCTCAATTATTCTATGGCCAATTCTTTGATTTTTCGAGTTAGAGTATTGCGACCATAACCTAAAAGGTTGGCTGCTTCATTTCGGTGTCCTTGAGTGTGCACTAAAGCTGATTTAATTAAAATTTTCTCAGTTAAAGGGATAATCTGTTTGGCAATATCTTTGTCCCCACGTTTTATTTTTTCTTCTATTGCATTTTTTAGGCTTGATTCCCAGTCACTGCCTAAGTTCATTGGTTTTTCAGTGCTTTGGCTTGATGTCTTTTGAGATAGTAATTCAGGAGGTAAATCAGCTAAGTGCACTTCTCTACCTGTCGCCATGACGGTAAGCCAGCGACAAGTATTTTCTAATTGGCGTACATTGCCAGGCCATGGTAATGCACATAAATAAGACTCGGCTTCAGGCATTAATATTTTTATTTCAGTATTTAATTCCTCTGCAGCCGAGCTTAGAAAGTGCTGCATCAGTACGGGAATGTCTTGACTGCGATCATGTAAGGGCGGGATATGAATGCGAATTACATTAAGGCGATGAAATAAATCCTCTCTAAATAGGCCTTGTTCGACCAGTTCTTCAAGGTTTTGGTGTGTCGCTGCAATAATGCGTACATTTACTGTAGTGGGTGTATGCGCGCCCACCGAATAAAACTCATTATCTGCTAACACGCGTAGTAAGCGCGTTTGTAATTCTGCAGGCATGTCGCCAATTTCATCCAGAAATAAAGTGCCATTATTGGCTTGTTCAAAGCGACCTACGCGCCTTGAATTGGCTCCAGTAAAAGCGCCTTTTTCATGACCAAATAATTCTGATTCCATTAGATCTTTAGGAATGGCGGCCATATTTAAGGCGATAAAAGGCCCTTTAGTGCGCGGGCTATGTCGATGTAAAGCTTTAGCAACTAATTCCTTCCCTGTTCCAGATTGGCCATTGATAAGGACTGTGATATGTGAGCGTGCTAATCGGCCTATAGCGCGAAAAACTTCTTGCATAGCGGGAGCTTCGCCAATGATTTCAGGTGGGGGAGCCAATTCCTTATTGGTTTTCGGTTTTTTGTTTTTTTGCTGTTCGTTATGCAGGCATGCGCGCATAACAATGGCCAGCATCTCTTCAATATCAAAAGGTTTAGGGATGTACTCAAAGGCTCCGCCGTGAAAAGCAGAAACAGCGCTGTCTAAATCCGAGTGCGCCGTCATAATAATAACGGGTAATTTAGGGTGCGAGTGCTGAAGTTTTTCTAATAAGGCTAGGCCATCCATGCCATCCATACGAATATCAGACACTAAAGCATCGGGCGTATCATCTTTAAGTGCTTCAAGTAGCGCGAGGGCAGAGGCAAAGCTGCGCGTGGCAATATTATTTTTTGCGAGCGTTTTTTCAATCACCCAGCGAATAGATTTATCATCATCGGTGATCCATACATGATATTTGTTAGTCATTAACATTTCCTACGGGTATATAAACTGAAAAAATTGTTTCATCGGGGATGCTGCTGCATTCGATAATTCCATGGTATTGATTAATAATTGACTGGGCGATGGGTAAGCCTAACCCAGTACCGTTACTTCGGCCTGTAATCATGGGGTAGAAAATTTGGCTCATAAATTCTGGTTTTATTCCTGAGCCGTTATCGATAATGTCGATTTTTGCTGTCAGTTTGTGGTGCTTTCCGGCAATTGTCATCTGTCTAATGACACGTGAGCGTAAGGTTATTTTGCCTTCACTATTCCCTTCAACGGCTTGAGCAGCATTACGCACAATATTTAAAAATACTTGGATTAATTGGTTTTTGTCAGCTTGCAATTCGGGAATGCTGGGGTCATAGTCTCGCACTAATGTAATCGAGTCATTAACTTCGGCTTGTACCAGCTGTCTGGCTCGCTCTAATGCCTCATGTAGGTTGAATGATACCTTGTTAGGGACTTTGTTGGGGCCGAGCATTTTATCCATCAGTGATGTCATACGGTCAGCTTCTTCGATGATAATTTGGGTGTACTCTGTTAATTCATTGTCTTCTAGTTCAAGCGCTAGTAATTGTGCGGCGCCACGCAAGCCGCCCAAGGGGTTTTTTATTTCATGTGCAAAACCACGCATTAGCATGCGCGAGGTATTTTGTTGGTTTAAAAGTTGTTCTTCTTTGGAGATGCGCAAATGACGGTCGACTTGTGTTAGTTCAATTAAGATTTCCGTAGCTTTGTCACGATCAATGATGGGAGTGGCACTAATATTAATGGTGATATTTTTACTTTGTATGCGTAAACTCAGTTCGCGGTTTACGAAGGCTTCATCGTGCGATATGGATTTCTCTAGATCCTTAATGAACTTTGTATCATTAATAAATAAAGACTGTGCTGACTTTCCTTTTAAATGTCTTGAGCTATCTCCAAGTAAAATCTCGCCCGCTATATTGATATACGTGAGCTCTAAATTGGCATTAAAAAGTAGGATGGCTACAGTTAGGTTGTCCAGTATTTTATTTTGCACAGTCATTGAGTTTATGAATAATATTGTTTTAAGTTAAAGCAATTTCCAGACCAAACTAAAATATAAGCTGCGTTTAGGATTTCTAAAGGTTTGAGGTATTAATACGATTCGAAACTAACAAGAGTGGACTTTCAATTTAGTGAGGAAGAGGAATGGTAACTTTAATCTTTTCGCACCATATTGGTGCTCATTATCTGGTTTAAGCACTAATTTGGTGCTGTTTATTTTAGCCATAAAAAAAGGGCAACTGAATAAATCAGGTGCCCTTTTATAATGCATAACTTCTCACTAAGGAATGCACATTAAATAAAACCCGAAACTTTCGGGTTTTATTGAAGTTTGATTCCTAAGTAGTAAGAGCTTATGCGTTTAGCTTATAAGCTGTAGTACATATCAAATTCTACTGGATGTGTGCTCATGCGTAAGCGAGTTACATCTTCCATTTTAAGGTCAATATAACTATCAATTACATCATCAGTAAATACACCGCCACGAGTTAAGAACTCACGATCTTCATCTAATGCTTTTAATGCCTCATCCAAAGAGAATGCTACTTGAGGAATTAATTTCTCTTCTTCTGGTGGTAAATCATATAGATCTTTATCCATTGCTTCACCAGGATGAATTTTGTTTTGGATACCGTCTAAGCCGGCCATTAACATTGCCGCGAAGCAAAGGTAAGGATTAGCAGTAGAATCACCAAAACGTAACTCAATACGACGACCTTTAGGGTTGTTAACAAAAGGAATACGAATAGAAGCAGAGCGATTACGAGCTGAGTAAGCAAGCATTACAGGTGCTTCAAAGCCTGGAACTAGGCGCTTGTAGCTGTTTGTAGATGCGTTAGCAAATGCGTTTAGAGCTTTTGCATGCTTAATGATGCCGCCGATATAGAATAAAGCCATTTCAGATAAACCGCCGTATAAATCACCAGAGAACAGGTTAACGCCATCTTTCGCTAAAGATTGGTGTACGTGCATACCACTACCGTTGTCACCAACAATAGGCTTAGGCATGAACGTTGCTGTTTTACCGTATGCGTGAGCAATGTTGGCAATAACGTATTTTAATTCTAAAACTTCATCTGCTTTTTTAACTAAAGTATTAAATCTAACACCCAGTTCACACTGACCTGCAGTCGCTACTTCATGGTGATGAACTTCAGTAACTTGTCCCATTTCTTCAAGTACTAAACACATTGCAGAACGCATGTCTTGTAGAGAATCAACGGGAGGGACTGGGAAGTAACCGCCTTTTACACCAGGACGGTGACCAATGTTACCATCTTCATAAACCTTTGAAGAGTTCCAGCCAGCTTCTTCTGAATCGATTTGGTAGCCACAGCTGCCCATATCTGTATTCCAGCGCACATCATCAAAGACGAAAAATTCGTTCTCAGGGCCAAAAAAAGCAGTATCAGCAATACCTGTTGAAGCCATATAAGCTTCAGCGCGTCTTGCGATTGAGCGTGGATCGCGTTCGTAACCTTGCATATCTTTAGGTTCGATGATGTCACAACGCAAAATTAATGTGTTGTCATCGAAGAATGGATCCATAACAGCTGTTGATGGATCTGGCATAAGAATCATGTCAGATTCATTGATGCCTTTCCAGCCAGCTACCGAAGAGCCATCAAACATATTACCTTCTTCAAAAGTATCTTCATCGATGCTGTGAGCAGGAAAGGTGACGTGTTGCTCTTTACCGCGGGTGTCACAAAAACGGAAATCAACAAATTTGACATCGTTTTCTTGAATCATTTTAAGGACGTTTTCTACTGACATTTAAGGCTTCTCCTGAGAGTTATTGTTATTGGCAAATCCGCGTCACGTGGGATACACGAACGATAACACATTATAATCTAAAATAAAAAATACTTCTGTTCTTGATGTTATAAATATTAATGCTTTGTAAGCATAAAATATGCCATTTCTTAAGTGTATGATTTTTAGTGTAATTATTATTTCTTATTGAATTTATCGCACCATATTGGTGCGCCTTGACTTGTTCTCAAGGTTAAGATGTATAGAATGCACTAGGAACTAAATTATTTTGTTATCATTAGCTTTTATTTTCTACAATTGGCGCGAATAATGAAACGATTAATCATTACTACTTTGGGTATTTTTTTTGTAACTGCTTGTCAGATGTCGCCTGACCAGTCAAGAACTATTGACTATAAAGGCTTATCGGCTAAGCCAGGTTTGGTTGCCTTTGGCCCTTTGGCGGGAGTGGATGAAAAACAGTATTTATTAGAGCAGGATGCTTTATTGCATAGCAGGTTAGAGGGTAAAGGTATTGAAACGAACATACAAGAACATACCTTGACTTTAAATATTCCAGGGAATATTGGCTTTGGTCCTAACTCTGCCAGTCTGACGTGGAATTTACATAGTATTTTAGATGAGGTTTCGCCTGTACTAAAAGAATATAAATACACTTCTATTTTGGTTCTTGGTCATTCTGATTCAAAAGGTAACCCTGAGATTAATCAGCGACTTTCAGAGCAAAGAGGGAAGGAAATTTATGACTATTTTATTCATAGTGGCGTCTCTTCAGAACGTTTAAGTTATAAGGGAGTTGCAGATAATGATCCGTTAATCAAAGATGCTGAAACGACATTAGATAGGTCGCTAAATCGTAGAATTACATTAGTAATAACAATTAATAAAACAGTATCGGAAGTAGCAAAATAAGAATGTATTTAGTGATTCGAGATAAAAAAACACTACCTAGAATAATCAATAGGGTAAGTAGCTTGGTTTTTTTGTGTTTTGTATTTAAGGTTGTGCCTGCATTGGCGTTTGATGAAGCAATAGAAAATGCCCTTAAGCTAGGCGATGAGAGCAAGTATGGGCAGCTCAGTTTTGATATACGTTATCGCTATCAGAACGTACATGTCGATAATAATTTACCAACTAAAACAGCTAATGCGAATACGCTGCGTTTAAGGTTGGGGTATTTGACTCCTGAGCTATATAATTTTCAATCCTATATTGAATATGAAGGAAATTTGGCGATGCAGGAGGATTACAATAGCACGCGAAATGGCTATACAGGCTTTGAGACTGTGGCTGACCCTGAAGCGCAAGAGCTGAATCAATTCTGGTTAAGTTTTACCGGCTTTGCTGACACTTTAATTAAAGGCGGGCGGCAGAAAATCACCTTAGACAATCAGCGTTTTGTGGGAAGTGTTGACTGGCAAAAAATGGAGCAAACCTTTGATGCTTTGTTGATTAGTAATCATTATATTAACAATCTAACGCTCAATTTCGCCTATATAGGGGGAGTACAAAAAACAACTTCCGTTTACCATAATTTACAAATGCCTTTGTTGAATTTTACGTACAAATTCGGCAAATTTAGCACTTTGACGGGGTATGCCTATTGGCTTGCTGATTATGACCAGTCAGAGAACTCTAGCCAAACTTATGGTGTACGTCTGCATGGAACGCCTAAGTTAAAAAATGATATAAGCCTATCTTACGATGTTGGTTATAGTAATCAATCAAACTACGAGAACAACCCTGGAAATTTTCATTTAGATCGATACAATATTTTGCTAGGTATTACTTATTCGGGGGTTACCTTTAAGTCGGGCATGGAGGTATTAGATGGGAATGGCATTGATGCATTTCAGACGCCCCTAGGTTCAAGGCATGGCTATCAGGGGTGGGCGGATCAGTTTTTAGTCACTCCAGCAGCTGGTGTGCGAGATATTCAAGCGACTATTGATAAAAGCTTTTATGGCGTTGACTTTTTATTTGCTTATCACTCTTTTGCAGATTCATATGGGCACGGCTACTATGGCGATGAATATGATTTTTTGATTTCTAAGAACTTTGGTGAGCATTATCAGATTTTAGCTAAATATGCTTATTATGATGCGGATAATTCTTTAGCGGCGAAAACGGCAGGCGTCGATAAAAATACCCAGAAAATCTGGCTGCAGGGAAGTGTTAGTTTTTAGTGTTGAAATGAAAGAGGAGAGGCCTACATTAAGAGGTAAGGAATCAAAACTAATAATATCCGGTAGCAT
>CBDVDU010000135.1:0-6687 GCA_965372825.1 uncultured Gammaproteobacteria bacterium
GGGAACAGCTGTTGATGGTGACCCTCGTTTTCCTTTCTACCATATTAGTGAGCGCTTAGAACAGCTAGAAAAAGGGGAAAGTCGTAATATAAATAGCTACTTAGAATTAAAGACTAACAATAGTACCCAGCTTAAAGATAAAACGATTATTCTTGCTCCGGGCTTTGCCGCCAACCAAAAACAAGCTGAAGCAGAATTATTACGTGAACATGCAAGTACGCTTTCTGATCTAGTTTTTATTTTCTTTGATGCACGACATTCTACGTTGGAAGATTTCCGTAGTTCACTAAGCCCCTTCCTCAAGCATGCGGCAAGAAGCAATAATCCGGGTAAATTTATCTATGTGATTAATGAGCCTTCTAGCAATAACGATGCGGTTGACCTTAACGACTGGAAACAACAGTTAATCCACTTAGGTCTAGAAGCGGGGCAATTCTTTGTCTTATCTCAAAGTACAGAATCAACAACACAACAAGCAATTGAGCAAAAATTAACTAATATTGATGTAGAAAGTGCTTACCGTATTCTTAATAACCTACAACAGCATATTACTGAATTTGATACAGTTGTAGTGCATGAAGTACAAAAAGGTATTGATCTTTGGAAAGATCGTTCACACTTCACCTTAACAGTCGTACTGAGCTTTATCGCATTATCTCTCGTTGCCGGTGAAATCCAAATGGGCTTAGTAGCCGTCTTACTTGACCCTTTTGTCGCCTCAATCGCTTTATTTTTATTGGTTGTTTTCTTAATCCCCGTACATATATACAGCAGCAAGGTGCATGCCAAATTTATCGCCAAAAAACTGGCAGAACGCCAAGTTGAGCTCGGTCTAATAGAAAACCTACCTGCTTTATTTAACAAAGGTATCACCTTATGGCGCATACTCCTACCTATCAGGCAACCTGTAGGCTGGACTAAAGAGGTTCAGGAAACATTAGATATGCTTATGACTCGCGCAAAAGGCTTAGTACAATCACTGAATAATACTTTCAGCACTAACAGTGCTGCCCCATCGGCGGCTGCGCCTAAAGAAGAAACCTTTTTGAATTTATAACACGCAATTAACACATGCAAGCATCATGGCTTTAGTTTTCCGATACTTGGAAATCAGCAAAACAAAGTCATATGCTACATGTTGTAGATTTCAGACTGCACCATTACGTCCCTATAAATTTATGCAATACCTAGCAACAAGTTCATTACTACGCATTATTCCGGCCTATAAACTGAATGCATAAGACACACAGACCATTAACTAATAACGGCTTCACCCTACTCGAACTCTTAGTCGTTCTAGTCATTGTCGGTATTCTTTTCTCCTTTGCAGCCCTTAGCCTTAGTGCGCGCCCTGATCCTACTAAGCAAGAAGCCTATCAAGTACAGCAACTACTTAATCTTGCACTCGAAGATGCCATTCTACGGGGACAAATCATGGGCTGGACACTAACCGAGCAAGAGCATAATTTCTCGCGCTTTAAAAATCAACAATGGTTAGCTCTCAAGCAAGATAATCTATTACGCAATTACAAGCTGAACCCCGAGCTTGAATATCATTTAGAAATAGATGGTCTACCCGCTGTTACTCTCGCGAGTACTCTACCTCAAGTGATTTTTTATCCTGATGCTACCTTAAGTAACTTTGAACTGACTGTACAATTAAAAAATACCTCCAATGAAAGTTACAAGATTTATAGCGAACAAAATGAAATCAAATTAATATCACTCACCCCAGATTCGCTATGAGCATAAAGAATGAAGGGTTCACGTTAATTGAGGTAATGATTGCTTTAGCAGTGGTTGCTATTGGCTTATTAGCGACCTTAAATGCCGCGAATCAAGAAATCAGAGGTGCGAGCCTAACTCAAGATAAAATGACGGCCTACTGGCTGATGCAAAATAAAATGGCTGAAATTCGCTTAGAAAGTACTTGGCCCAGTATTAAATTAAATAAGGGCACGGATAAAATCTTCGGTCAATCGTGGCGCTGGCAAACCGACACCCAAAAAACGGACAATCCTAAAGTACGTAAAGTCAAAATCAGTTTATCACCTGCAATAGCTGATATTACTGAAGAGCCCGTTCTGCAACAAACCATTTATATAGGTCAATCAGAATGAAGACAAAAGGCTTCACCCTGATCGAATTGCTTATTTCCATTAGTATTCTAGCTATCCTGCTAAGCCTTTCTTATTCGGGACTTAATTCTGTTTTGATTAGCCATGAGCGAATCTCTGAACAACAGGAAAAATTCAAACAGTTTAATTACACGTTTAATCAATTACATACCGAACTGCAACATATAGTCGCCAGGCCAGTTTCTGATACATACAACAGTCGCTTAGCTGCTTTTTTTCTTAGTTATAGTAATGATACCGAGTTTAGTTTCACGCGTGCTGGACGCCCTAACCCTTCTGGCTTACGAAGAAGCTCTTTACAGCGTCTTGATTATTTTATGGATGATAATACGCTAAAAAAACGCGTGTGGTTTGCACCTGATAACTCAGATATACAAAGCTTCAAAGAAGAAGAGTTGCTGAAAAACATCACCGAGATAAAAGTTGAAGCACTTGCCGATAATGGCCGATGGTATACCACTTGGCCCCCTACAGATGAACCTTTAGACATATTACCTAAAGCCATAAAACTCACAATATCTGAAAAAGATACGGGTGATTTTGTACAACTCATTGAGCTGACCCGATGAAATCCTTTAAACAACGGGGCATCGCTTTAGTTACTGCTCTCTTAATTATCAGCATCTCTACCGTCGTTGCTACACAGATTTTCTATAAGCAACAAATTAACTTAAGACGTACTTTTAATCAGCTGCAAGCCGACCAAATATTTCAATTGTTTCTCAGTGCCGAACAGTGGGCAAAAATTTTATTAATTGAAGACTTAGAGAAAAATACCAATGACACTTCGCTGGATATTTGGGCGCAAGAGATGCCACCTATTACAGCAGAAGGCGGACATTTTCAAGCAAAAATAACTGACCTCCAAGCTTGCTTCAACCTAAATAACTTAGTGCTGGCCGGTGAAGTACAAAACGACCAGATTACCATTTTAAAAAACTTATTAAAGCAAAAGGCACTCAATGAAAATCTTATCTGGAGTTTAGTTGACTGGCTGGATGCTGATGATGAACCTCAGGCACAAGGTGCTGAATGGGAAACCTATAGCCAATTTAACCCGCCTTACCGTGCGGCTAATCAAGCCTTAACAGAAATAGCAGAGCTTTATGCTGTAGCCAACTGGAATACTGAAGCGATTACCGCTCTAGCGGCCGATATTTGCGTATTACCGAGCCCTCCAGCCTTTTCCGCAGTCGGTCGCTACTTTCCTGCACAAACCATTGCTAGCACTCTAAATATTAACACTATGAGTCCACAGTTAATCCTCTCGCTATCGGAGAAAATGCAAAGCGCCAAGCTAGAGCAAATTATACTGTACCGACAAGAACAAGGATTTAAGTCTGTACAAGAATTTTTTGATAAACTAGATGAAGAAAACCCACAAGAGCCTAATCTCAGCAGTACCTTAAGTGAAGAAATACTGAGCGTTAATAGCTTTTACTTTATGCTCCGATACACAGGCTGGATTGGTAATTTAGAGCAACAATACCAAAGCCTACTGTATCGAAATAGTAATAAAAAAATCGACACATTTTACCGCTCGCGCTTTTATTAAACTGCGCTTCACCAACCTTTTATTACCGTTGTTTACAACTAAACTTTATGGATGCATTATTTTTTATAGAACTCCCCAAACACGGCAATATTGATATAACAACAAAAGTTAATTGGTATAAACAAGACAATGAGGAAATTAGCACAGGCTATGATGAGCTAAGTAACTTAAAAGCCCTCGCAGATAAAAGTCAATATATCGCCGTTTTACCCGGTTCAAGTATTTACCGAACACAATCAAATCTAGCGATTAAAAACCGCAAACAATTAGAGCAAGCCTTAATTTACGATTTAGAAGAACAGCTCGCCGAAGATGTTGAAACGTTGCACTTTGCTTATCAAAAGAATGCACAAAAAACACTCGATATAGCAATCATCAAAAAAGATCTCTTAAAAAACTGGCTAGCCGTACTTGCAGAAGCTAATATTCAATTAACTTATGCCATTACCGATACTCAATTACTAGAACAGTTTTCTGAGTCTTGGTTAATATTGCATGATAATGACTATACTCTGCTCAAAGCAGAACAAAACAGCTATGCCTTAGATACACAAAATTTAGCAGCTACATTGGCTAGTTTTGGTAATGACTTACCTAAATCTATCAACACATACAGCAGCACTACTTTGGCATTAGAAAACTGCCCTGTGAATCTTGCCACACAACCTAATCAAACCCCTCTATTCAGTCAGTTATGCCAGCATTATGCAACAACTGGCATGCTCAATTTATTACAAGGGGATTTTCAAGCGAAAACTCAACAAACATGGCGTTTAATTCAATGGGGAGCTGCAGGACTTTTTATCCTACTCAGTGTTTTAACTTTAATTCAAGGTTATCAAAACCAGCAATTACAAGAACAAGAAACTAAGCTTGAACAAGAGATAACAGCTATTTATCAAACTAGCTTCCCCAAAGCGAGGCGCATTATTAATCCAGTCGCACAAATGCGCAATGGACTAAAACAGCTGCAAAACAACCAAATACAACAAGGCGGCTTCACCGCATTACTTGCTGGTATTTCACGCGCCATAAAGGCACAAAAAGAAATAACATTAAGCAGTATTCAATATCATCAACAAAGCATGCTAATCGAGTTTTCTACCCCCTCACTTGCTCAACTTGAAGTATTTAAAGATGCCATCACTCAGCAAGGCATAACAGCAGAAGTATCCTCCGTAACTAAAGCAGATAACCACGTCTTAGCGCAATTAAAAATAACGGGAGGACAATTATGAAAGCTTGGTTTCTACAAAAAACAGCTAATGAACAAAAAATATTAATGGTCAGCGCTGCATTAGCCTTATTGTTACTATTTTATACCTTTATATACCTACCAATAGCCCGTGAAAACACAACACTACAAGCGCGCATCAGTAGCTATCAAGAAGATGTACAGTCTATGCAAGAGATGGCGCAGCAAATTACATCTCTCAGTGGTACAAAAAGCCGCGCCAAACAAGATCCACTCAGTAATACTCGGGTTATGACGCTGATTGAGAAAAGCGCTAAACAACAGAAATTAAACATCACGCAGATTAAGCCCTTAAGCAAAAATCGCCTATTGATTGTACTCGATGATGCTTTATTCAATGCCACTCTGCGCTGGCTAAACAGCTTACAAAAACAACACAATATCAATATTGAAAAATTTGTCGCCCAAACCAATAAAGATCTAACGCACTTACAAATCACATTAAGTTATTGATTCTTATTTATTGTGCACAGGCACTTTTAATAATGCGCAAAACTCAAACTCTATAGCAGCTAAAAAAGGCTACCTGATTACCTACAAGCCTCAGCGGCCTTGAACAATATTGTTATATCAAACGATTTACCATTGTAGCCTGCATGGAGTTTACGAAATGCGGGGGATTTCCCGTATTCCACAAGCTCCATGCAGGCTACAAGAAAGTTGGTTATAGGCTGAAAGTTATACGTATTCAGGGTACTCACCACATCGGTATTTATTTCTGCTTCCAACTGCCATTAGCCGTTTGATACCACCAGCCTGACTGAGCATTAGTTATCCAACGCTGAGCAAAAGTAGATTTAATTTGCTTCGCCCATTCCGGATGACCATTAGCATTGGCAATAGCTTGATATAATTTATACCGATCAGCATTTTCTGCGGCAATTAATTTGCTCAATTTATTCCGGTCTTTTAATGAAACCTTACCTCTAGTTGTCAATAAACCATCGGCTTTAATTGCCAAAACCCCTTGATCATAAAAAGTATCTAGCTCTCCAAATCGAGCACGCATATCTGCCGTTATGCGTCTAATATCAGCACTATCAACGGATAAATTGGCTTGTGCATGAGCTGATGGAATAACCACAGAAATAGCTTGATCAACAAACTGATAAACACTCACCTGCCATGCTGGTAAAGTCCTTTGTGAGTTAATTTTAGCCTGCGGTTTCCCCTCAGGTTCTAGGGTTTGTATGTCCTGAATGATTTCATCGGCTACCTTTTCTGCTGCTGCAGCTGGGAAATAAATATTAATCGTTACGCATGCCGTTAAAAGCAATACACCAAACATTGATAATTTTTTAATATTCATAATTCGCTTATTCCTTTATTCAATAATAAATTCATCTGAAGCTGTTATTCTGCGTAACCGTTCAAGCAAAACACTCCAGTTCAATCTGGGGTTATATCCAATAATATCGATTCTCGGCAGCCCTCCACCCTTAATGAGATAAAAGCCATTATCTACCGCCTCAACCCCCATTAACTGACAAACACCTTGATACAAATAGCAGCCAAAACCTAGCTTGTCATACCTAAAGCTACTAAACAAGCTTAGAAATCCCTTAGATATAACATCGGCTGCACTACCACCACCAATACTAGCAATATTTTCTACCGCTTTCTGACTGATTTTATGGGTAGAATTATCATCGTCAGGCGTCCCCATCCAAGCATAAAATGAAATTGGCTGCCAATTTTCTAAATACAGATTCTGCACTACCCCCGATAATTTACCTTCA
>CBDVDU010000136.1:0-6678 GCA_965372825.1 uncultured Gammaproteobacteria bacterium
TCAGCCAGCATGCACCTGCTCACTATACATAGTTATGAACTATACATAGGGGTCGAATGCTGTCTTTTAATGTAAGTAAGGTTCAATCTTGATTAATTTTTAAAAAGCCAGATAAATACTTATCTGACTGTTTTGAGTTTTTATCATAACCCCAAAATTAACAACAACTCATGCTTTCAGAGGGGCTTGGGAACCTTGTCGCATTTTTATAGTTGATAGCCTCGCTCTTGTATTTTCTTATTCTTAAGCGCTCTAGCTTAGGAACGCGAAAACTGAATATTACAATAAAGCCTTAATCTCAGGTACACAGCTTCCACAATTCGTCCCCGCTTTTAAACACTGGCCTACTTCTTGATGAGTTTTTAAACCTTTTTCTTGGACTGCATGCAAAATAGTTTTCTCTCCGACATTAAAACAAGAACAAACAATCTGACCGACATCGGGTGTACCAAGAGGAGGCACTCCAGTTAATAAGGCGCTGCGTTCGTCTTTATCTAAAGTGTCTTTAATAAACAAGCCCGTCAACCAGCTACGCTCAGGTAAATGACTATCAGGAGCGATAAAAACAATACTCTCTAATTGATTATCAATAAGCCTTGAGGCACGATAAATGCCTTTACTGAGATCTTGATACTCCTGCCACTGAGGCGTTCCTGCTTCAGCCGTACACAATTTCCTTTTAACCCAAGCAGTGAAATCTTCGGGCAAATCATTACCTGCTAATTCATAACGATAAAATTGTTCCCCTTTAATTTTTACAAGATATTCAGGTTGTCTAAAGGTCAATTCGCGTCTTGAAAGCACAAATCCCTGCCAAGCAGGTTGGTAGCTTTTGATATTAACGGGAGTATGCTTGCTTTCTGGTTGTTTGGAAACAGGGTCAACAGCTGGATTGACTAAAGCACCAACACGCCCTGAACTGGCATATTGTTCTGTCCAATGCATAGGGACAAAAAGACTTCTTTGTTGTTGACTATCCGTAACCTCAACACGCGCAATCATCGTGCCCCAAGCACTGCTTATCTGTGCCAATGTATTGTTTTCTAATCGATATTTTTTAGCATCAATCGGGTGTATTTCAACAAAAGGTTCCGCTTTATGCTGATTTAGCTTAACGGCTAAAGCCGTACGTGTCATCGTATGCCATTGGTCACGAATACGCCCCGTATTTAAAATAAATGGATATTTTTTATTGGGCAAATTAGCCGGTAAGCGCGGGATAATCGGGATAAATTGAGCTTTACCTGATGCCGTAAAAAAATTACCTTCGGTAAATAAGCGCTTTGTACCTTGTGGGTTTAACGCATTAACAGGCCATTGTATCGGCTGTAGCTGGTCATAATCCAACTGATTAATATCAGCAAAAGCTGAAATATCAAAGTCGCGCAATCCATGTTCGGCATCATTTTCAAAGCCTGATAAGGCAGCATGCTCACGAAAAATATCGGCACTGCTACTATAATGAAAAGCATGCTCAAAGCCCATACGCCGAGCAACTTGGGTTAGTATCCACCAATCAGGCTTGGCATCACCTGCAGGCTCAAATAATGGTCGCTGGCGAGAAATACGCCGCTCCGAATTGGTTACTGTCCCATCTTTCTCGCTCCACCCTAAAGCAGGTAATTTAACATGCGCTAAATCAAGTGTATCAGTATGCGCTACGCAGTCAGAAACCACCACAAATTCACATTGTTGTAATGCCTGCTTTACCTTATTTGCATTAGGCATACTCACTACTGGGTTAGTTGCCATTACCCAGACGGCTTTAATCTTGCCATCATAAATAGCATCAAATAAGTCAACCGCCGTATAGCCCGCCTCTGTGGCGATATTATCACTTTCCCAAAAAGTAGCTACGCGGTCGATAGCCTGTTTATCGGACAATTCCATATGCGCGGCTAATTGATTGGCTAAGCCACCAACTTCACGTCCCCCCATCGCATTAGGTTGCCCAGTGATTGAAAAAGGCCCCATACCTGGTTGTCCAAGGCTTCCGGTCGCTAAGTGACAATTGATAATACTATTCACTTTATCTGAACCCGATGTTGATTGATTTACACCTTGACTGTACAAGCTCATGACTTTTTTATGCTTGGCGAACCATTGATAAAATGTCTCTATGTCTGCGATATCTAAATTGCAATATTGAGCAATATCAGATGATTCAGCATGATTGGCAGCTGCCTTTAACGCATTCTCAAAACCTTCGGTATAGCTTTTTATATAGTTTTCATCAATAGCATTATGCTGCTGTAAATAATGTAATAAACCATTAAATAAAGTAGTGTCAGTTCCTATCGCAATGGGTAAGTGTAGATCAGCAATATCACAGCTAGCCGTGCGGCGTGGGTCAATAACGACAACTTTTAAATTCGGGTTAGCTTCTTTAGCTGCGCGAATACGCTGAAAGCTAACTGGGTGACACCAGGCGGTATTAGAACCAATCAGCACAATCATATCGGCTAATTCATAGTCCTCATAACAACCCGGAACGGTATCCGAGCCAAAGGCACGTTTATAACCAGCAACCGAGGAAGACATACATAAACGACTATTGGTATCTATATTCGCACTACCAATAAAGCCTTTCATTAGTTTATTGGCGACATAATAATCTTCAGTCAAGAGCTGCCCAGAAACATAAAAAGCGACTGAGTCTGGCCCATGTTCTTTAATGGTGCGGCTAAACGTATCGGCAACGAGGTCTAAGGTTTCTGACCAATTACTTTTTTGACCATATACCTGTGGTTCTAATAAACGACTACTAAGTTCAATAGTTTCTCCAAGAGCCGAACCTTTGGAGCACAATTTACCAAAATTGGATGGGTGATTCTTATCCCCCTTTATACTTGCCTGATGGCTCTTTAAGTTTACTTCTGCATGAACACCACAGCCAACACCACAGTAAGGGCACGTTGTTAGAATAGATTGATCAGTCATGATAGTTCCTCATTAGTATTGGCATAGTGCTCTCCAAAAACTAGAATATCTCTTATATCAGAAATATCTTGTGCGCTTTCCAGTAATTGTTGATACCAACCACCATTCGCAGTTTCACCGTACAAAACCGCCCCTATTAGACGATTATTTTTTAAAACTAGTTTTTTGTAAATACCCAAGGCAAGATCGCTAAATTGAATAATTTCACACTCATCATCGCCTAAATAATTACCTACAGAAAACAAATTAATGCCTGTAACTTTTAATTTAGTTGCCGTAGGTAAGGTCGTATATTCCGCCATACCATGACCACTTAGGTGATTAGCGCAGACTTTAGCTTGTTCAAATAATGGAGCGACTAAACCAAAAGTATCACCGCGATGCTGAACACACTCACCGACAGCATAAACACAAGGGTCGTAGCTTTGTAAGGTATCATTAACAATAATACCTCGCTCACAATACAAGCCAGCCTCTTGCGCTAAGGCCATATTAGGGCGTACACCAATCGCCATAACAAACAAATCACAGGCTAATTCACTACCATCTTCAAACTGCACGGATTTAACATGACCTGAGCCGTTATCAATTAAAGCTTGCGTCTTTGCCGGCATTTTAAATTTAAGTCCGCGCTGCTCTAGTTCTTTTTGTAGCAAGGTCGCGGCTTGGTAATCCATTTGCCGGTTAAGTAATATTTTATTGCTGTGTACCACGGTCACATCCATTCCTCTAAGCGCAAGACCATTAGCGGCTTCTAAGCCTAATAACCCACCACCGAGTACCACCGCCTTTTTATAGGAACGGGCATAATCCAGCATTTTATTAACATCAAGGATTTGCCGAAAACTAATCACACCCTCTAAATCATGCCCCAGAATAGGTAAAATAACAGGATTAGAGCCAGTAGCGATTAATAAGCGATCATATTTAGCAATAGTCCCATCTTCGCTATAAACCGTGTTAGTCCCTCGTTCAATTTTGATAACATTTTTACCCGCACCGGCATGCAGCATTATTTTATTATCTGCATACCATTCCCGTTTATTAATGACTATATCTTCAATGTTTTTTTCACCACATAAAACCGAAGACAACATAATACGATTGTAATTACCATAAGGCTCAGCACCAAAGACAGTAATGTCATACTTTTCTGGTGTCGCAGACAATAGCTCCTCAATGGTTCTCATGCCAGCCATACCATTCCCAATAACAACTAAACGTGGTTTCATTATGTTTGTATTTCCTATATCTATGATATAAAAGAATTATATCAAAATCGGTGTCAGTTTCTTAATTTTACACCTGAGTGTGCTTATCTGTATCCCATGCAGAATAATAATGCAGTGGGTCGCATAATTGATTAATCGCGACACTTTTCCAGTTGCCTAACAATAATCCATGTAAACGTAGACTCTGTTGTTTTTTTAATTTTTCCACCTTATTAAATTAGGAAGTTTGCACAGGAAAGCGACCATCTGAAATTAATAAAATATCCGCACCTTGCCAGTCTTCAGTTTTTTGCTTTTCTAAGGCCATTAATAAGGGATGCACTACATCAGTGCCGCCATTAAAAGACTGTTGCAAAAATTTTAATAATTTCGTTAATCCACCTTGCGTTAAATCCAGCTCATGTTCCAGCACTTGTTCTAAGCCGCCGAAAGCATAAACAAAACAAGGTCTCTGTTCATTAAAAGCAATACGTAAGCCTTCTAAGACTAAGGCTTTAGCTATCGTCTCGGGCATCCCTTGCATGGAAGCAGAAGTATCCAAGCAAATGATAATGGGGCCATAGGCCTTACTGCTTTGGTCTTCTGTAGGCGGCCCATTAATGTCCAGTTCTTGGTCAACCAGCATGGGGTCAGGCATTAAGCCGCAATGACAATAAGTCAGTAATTTTCTTTCTGCGCGTTTTGCATACCAAAGCATTTTTAATTTAGGGTGCCCCAGCATCGCTAGTTCACTAGGCAGTAAACGGCTTAGTTCATCACTTAACACAATACCGCCCGTCTCCATGGCGGCTCTATCTGTCCAAGTCTCTTGTTCGACCCTCACTTGCCTGATAATCGGGTTAAAAACCTGTTCACTAATAGAACTTATCACATCTTCGCCAACAATATCACGTAAACGCCCTAAACTCGCCATCAACTGCTGTAATTCGGGGAGTTCTTGCAACAGCTTTCGGTAACGAATAATATCGCGCCAGCCTTGCGCAGATAATACCCCCTGACTTAAATCCCAACCTTTTCCTAATAAACCTGCAAACTCAGTATAGACAGAAGAAAGCTCGTGCCAGCTATCAGCTAGTTCCTGCCAGTTTTTATCCAATTGTTCAGTAATCATGATACTTGCTTGAGGATCACTTATATCATCTTCTGTTGTGGGCTCTGCGCTATGAATAGAAGTAGGGCTTTGTTGATCAGAAAAAGATGAGGCTAATTCTTGTTGGCTATGGTTGGAGGCTGTTTGCTCTGTAAAATTTGTCTCTTGTGTAGCGCCTTTGTTTTTTGAAGTTGGTGCACTATGACTGTCTTGTTGTTGATTGGATTGGCTTTGCGCTTCAGAAGAAGGCTCGGGTGGTTCATTATTATTTGTTGGCGGTACATGATCTGCTAAGCCGTCTTCATCTTTAAAGGAAGAGTCTTTATTGTTGATTTTTTGCCGTTGCGCTAACTTATCAACAAAGCCTCTGGGCTTTAACGAAAAGTAATCTTCAGCACTACTAATACCTTCCAAAACATCCTTTAACACACTATCTGTTAACGTTTCTTGTTCACGACAAAACGGAGCAATATCTAATGTTTCTAAACGCATTAAAATAGTACGTTTGATAAAAGCCTCGGGCCAGTCCAGGTCACTTTCTTCAGGTAAAATCCCGTTTAACAAACATTGTCGCCAGTGTAATACGGCTTTGACTCTTGGTATAAGATCGCCATGAGTATGGGTAACGAGATCCGCATAAAGCGTTTCAGGAATATCATCAAGAAGCGCAAATTTAGCCTCGATTTCCTGAAAAAACATTATAATCTGGGCAATTGTTGATAGCTGTTCATAACCGTTTGTAAACGAGAAAATAGCTTTTCGGTCTGTCCTATCGCTTTGTTTAAACTCGATGAGGCTCGTTTAGAAAAATCATCTAATAGCCATAAATGATGTCCGATAACTTGCTCAAGCGTCGCATGTTGCTGATGTAAGTTTTGCTGTAATTCCACTATATCTTTGGCCAAGTTACTAGTTTCTTTTATACGGCTTTCAATGAAAGTAATGCTATGTTTTTTAGCTTCCATACAAGGCTCATTAGTATATTCCTCTCTATAACAATTTTCTGGGTCTGCAATATACTGATTAAAATGTACCCACCGGCCATTAATATGCGTTTGTTGATATCGATCATCAAAGAACAGCTGCTTTAATTCATCCTGTTTATAGCCTAAACTGTTATTGCTTCGGTCTTCTTGATCTGGGGGAGCTAAATAGAGTGAATCCCCTTCGCGTGTACGCGTAATCTGGGTTATTTTATCCGCACTAACTTCGCCTTGCCGATTAACAAAAAGCAACTGATTATTGCTATCGACTTGTTGAATTTTACTGTCTTGATCTTGCTCTAAAACACGCTCCCAGGTCAGGGTTAGTTTATTCAGGGTTTTCAGGTTGACAGCACCACTCATGCCAACTTGCGTGTGATACCAGTTAATAATCAATTGCCGTTGTTCGGGGGTCTGCCACAAACAATGCTGT
>CBDVDU010000137.1:0-6678 GCA_965372825.1 uncultured Gammaproteobacteria bacterium
GGGAGAAATTAATGGTGTGCTTTGTGAACTTTTGTGGATATTGTTTTCAGAATTAAATTGTACACACTCTCAATGTCTTCTCTGGGTCGTTAACTGCCTTTGCAATATGATTCAATTACTAACGCCTATTCATTCAAATACAACTCCGCCATATCATCCAATTTACCCTTAACCACTTTCCAGTTCGGCATCACTTGAGTCAATAAGCGCCAGAACCGCTCACTGTGGTTATGTTCGGCTATATGGCAAAGCTCATGCAGGATCACGTATTCAATGCATTCTTTTGGGGCTTTCACTAGGTGTGGGTTAAGTAGAAAATCGCCTTTAGGTGAACAGCTTCCCCATTGTTTTTTCATGGTTAAAATACGCAATGAGGGTCTTCCTGAGACCCATGTGGTTTTGGGTAAGGCTTTATTTAATTGTTCTTGAAATATAATACTCGCACGATGTTGATACCATTGGTTAACGAGCGCTTTTACCATTGGAGTCTTTTTTTCTTCAGAGCGTAGTACCACCGATAATTTACCCCGCAGTAATTTCACGTTAGGGCTAGCGTTAGTGTCAATTCCTACTTTTAACATATATCTACGCCCAAGATAAAACTGTGTTTCACCGCTAACATAGTACCGGGGCAAGACATGATCATGCTGGGAGCGAAATGCGATAATATGTTGCCAAACCCAACGGGCTTGTTTAACGATGGCGGTTTGAATCGCTTCATTACTCGCATCAATAGGTGCCGTAGCAACCACGCGCTGATCTGGGTGGACTTTAATCGTTACCTGGCGAGATTTTTTTGAATTATCATCAAGTTCAGACGATTTTATAGCTTCTGTTTGTCGTAAAACATCATAATGAATCACTTCATCGCCATAGACAAATAAGCCGCGTTCTGACGTTGCTACTGCTTCTTTTCTCATGCGCGAGCAAGACCTAAGCGGGTGATCTGTAATACCTCTTGAATAAAGCGCTGAGCTTTTTCTATACCTAAATCACCAAATAACATTGGCAATAACTTCATGCTAATCGTGTTTTCGATTTCCGCAGGATTGATTGAATATTCAGCGACTGACGTTTTAACAACCTCATCAATAGAAAAAGCGTATTCAGTCAGCTTTTCATCATCTAATTCCGCCGTATCAAGTAACGCAGCATCGAATAAATGCTTAAACAAACCAAAATAAGCCTGTGCATGTTTATTATCGGTAAAAGCAGAAGGCATTCCCGCGACTTTACGTTCTTTAACGTCCTGTTCAAATTGTGCAAACAGAATATATTGTTTAACGGGCGCATCAAACATCGCTTTAGTATCAGCAATCGCTTTTTTTAATAAATTAGAGAAATATTCTTGAGCATAAGGATCATCCGCTAAGTCCTGTTTAATCATCTTGGTAATACGCCCTGTAATCTTATCGGTCTGATTGCGTGCCTCATCATCCGTTAAGTTTTCAGGTTTAGTCTCTTTACCCAGATTGCCCACCAAATAAGCGCCTTCCGCTTCTTTAATTTCTACGCCACCGATATGCTTATCCAGTAACTGACGAATGCCTTCTTCATATTCATCATAATTAATCGTTTCATTGGCATCTTCACGCACTTGTTTGCGTAAATTGATAAACATTTTCAGCGTTTTTTTATAATGATCGCGTTTATCCTCAAAACTTTTATCATTAAAGTAACTGGCCGATTGTAAGGCCACTTTCATGCAATTGGTAAAGGCGGTTAACGCACTATAAAAATCATCACGTTGTTTTAAATTGCTATCCACCCATTGCCCTTGTAACTCACGTATTTTAGGCGTTAAGGCTTGGCGCAAAGCCGCTGAATCTTGTTTATTTTTTACCGCAGAAAAAAGTGACCACAGTGCCGTATAAAGATTAGGCAATTTTTTATATTCGGTATCCATACCATGATACAAGCCTTGCAGATCATCTACATCAAAGCCGCCTTGCATGCGCTCTGCCAAGTCCTGATATTTTTCAATAGTAATATCGAGTTCTTTTAAGATACCCCGATAATCAATTAAATAACCAAATTGCTTAAGCTTATGCAAACGATTGACCCGTGCAATCGCTTGAATCAAGTTATGCCCTTTTAACGGCTTGTCGATATATAACACGGTATTTCTAGGCTCATCAAAGCCTGTTAGCAGCTTATCAACCACAATCATAATATCTGGGCCTTCATCACGGCTAAACGCATCGATAATGCCTTGCGTATATTTTTTCTCATCCGCATTACCCACATTATCCTTCCACCATTTTTGCACGATGTCTTTGCTTTCTTGACCCACGACTTCATGACCTTCACGCGTATCAGGTGGCGACATGGCGACGACTGAGGTGACTTTACCGATCGCATCTAAGGCTAACTTATAGCGAATAGCAGACGCTTTGGAATCACAGGCTAATTGACCTCTTAAGCCTTGGTGCTTAAAGTTTTGAAAGTGATCCGATATATCATGGGCAATCAGCTCAATACGGCCTTCAGTTTGATAAATTTGTCCTTTTTGCGAAAACTTCCGTTTTAAATCGCCTTGCTGCTGTTCAGTCAGTTTTTCGGTGATACGATCAAACCACGCATCAATGGCTTTATCATTCACATTTAAATCAGGAATTCGCTCTTCATACAACAAGGGTGTGACCATTTCATCTTCCACCGCTTGCTGCATGGTATACGAATGAATAATCGAGCCAAACTTATCCTGAGTCTTATCATCTTTTAATAAAGGCGTACCCGTAAACGCAATAAAAGCTGCTTTAGGGAGCATTTGCTGCATACGGATATTATTTTCGCCATTTTGACTGCGATGACCTTCATCCACCAATACCAAAATATTAGGACTATCGTTAAAACAGGTTTCATACTTAATCGCAGAACCAAATTTATTAATAATCGAAAAAATAACCCGTTCATTGCCTTTGCCAATTTGCTCTGCTAAGCGCGTGCCAGAGGTTGCCATCGCATCTTTTTTATCGCGACTCGTTAACACGCCAACCGAAGCAAAAGTACGGCTGAGCTGATCTTCTAAATCAACGCGATCTGTGACAATCACCACACGACATTGGCTTAATGCTTCCATCCAAATCAATGCTTTCGATAAAAACACCATCGTAAAAGACTTGCCGCTGCCCGTCGTATGCCAAATCACGCCGCCATTCCGTGACCCTTGTTTATCAAAAGTAGTGACACGGTTGATCAGTGCTTTAATGCCAAAAAATTGCTGATAACGCGCGACAATTTTTCCTGCTCTTTTATCAAAAATGGTAAACAGGCGAGCCAACTCCAATAAGCGATCAGGGCGTAATAAACTCACCAATAAGCGGTCTTGGTTGGTGACGGTTAAATCACCTGCTGCAAGCATCGCTACATAGTCCGACTTTGCTATGGCAGGGCGATGAGAAAAAATAGCATCCAGTTGATCACTACTTAAAGGCTGGTTTTTTAAGCGATCATAGTCCGTTTCAGGAATGAGTTCCTCTTTCCAATTCGCCCAAAATTTCTCAGGTGTACCACAAGTGGCATATAAGCCATCATGCCCATTAATCGAAAGAAGTAACTGACTATAAGCAAACAAATGCGGAATTTCTGTTTGTCCTTGATTGCGAAGTTGTTGAGAAATACCCGACTGTAACGTAGATTTACCTTCTTTCGATGAATCAGGGCGTTTCGCCTCAATCACCACCCACGGCAAACCATTGACAAAACACACAATATCAGGAATACGATGGCCTGTACTTTGGCTGTTTTCCACCACCATTTCTTCGGTCACATGGTAGGCGTTATTGTTAATATTTTGCCAATCAATTAACGCAATAGTCGGGTTCGCTTTTTTACCATCGATAAACTCGGTGACACTAACACCATACATCATCGCGTTATACAGTTTTTCATTAGCCCCTTGTAAGCCTTCATTCATCGCAGGACTCAAATCATGAATAATGTTATCAATCGAAGCGACTGATAAAGCATGATGCTTACCTGCAAAAGGAAACCGTTGATGGCTTAGAAAATCCCGCAGTACCGATACCAGCATGACTTGTCGGTGCTGTTCGTGCTGGGTATTGCCGCGCATAGCCGCGCATTGATCAGGTGGAATAAACGTATAACCTAAGCTAGTGAGCAAAGTTAATGCAGGGATTTTTGCGCTGAATTCTTCCTGGAAATTAGGGGGTGACTGGCGCATTTTAGTTTCCTGAAGGTCGATGATGATATTGGTTCAGGTCAGAATCTAATGACCAAATAAAGACTTCCGATAAGCTAAATTTTTTTCGACATTTTTCGTATTCCTGAATAATACTTAAATCACCGAAGCTAGTGCCTTCTGTGGTTTTAGTGGGTGATTTGTTTTGCCCTGCACGTTCAGGAAATTGTGCTATCCAAGTTAAAACTTCAATACTATTAGGGAACTCACTAGGCTGCCAAGGGGTTTCACCTTGAAAGGCTCCTATAACCGCTTCACAAAAACGTTGCGCTGTTTGCCTCCGTGTACCGCCATCACCATTCTGGGCAATGTGATTACCCGTTTCCAGAATAGTTGCCATAGGTAAAATAAAAGTCGCTAGAGATTCAGAATAAGTTTTAAAGTCTGCGACGACTGTCTTTGTATCCTGGTTACGATTAGGTACATTTAATAAATTTAAAAATATACTGGTATCAATTAAACAGACGACACTCATACTTCGTCTCCTTGCATTTTTGCTAACCAATCCAGTGCATTTTGTTTCTTTTGTTCGGGAGTTACGGGCGATTTAATAAAGCGGTCAATAATGCCATGTGTCACCAATTCACCTAAAGGGCCTTGTGAGACCAATCCTGCATAATCTTGTAAATCAGCTAAACGAATAAGGCGACTATCCCCTTGATTGGGGTCTCGATAACAAAAAACCACATCTGCTAAGGCTTCACCGGGAAGGGCATCCATTAAGGCGGGGTTATGCGTAGTCAGTAACAAACGAATATTACGTTTTGTTGCTTGCTCACGCATTGTTTGTAAGAGTTGCTTTGCTCGTGAAGGATGTACACCGTTATCAACCTCTTCGATTACAACGGTAGCTCCTTCTGGTGCAGAAAGCAATGCAGCCGCAATTGCCAATACACGTAAAGTACCATCGGAAAGCAACTCAACTGACCATTTCTTATCAGTACCTCCAAAGCTTTCAACCAATTCTAGTGCGACTTTTCCTCTCCTATCCTGATAAAACTCAATATTGCTAATATCTTGCTCAGGTAAACTTTTAATGAAATCAATGATGACGGTTCGTGAGGCCTCTTGTTGCCAAAGCTGATATAGCACCCCCGATAAATTAGAACAGTCACCCATTAATTTTTTATCAGGAAAACTATCCCCCCGCATTAACGAGGGTATAGGGTCTAAAAATAAAGTGTTTTCTAATAAATGTTGAAAACGTTTAACTGTTTGAGGTATCACCTTGCCTGACTTTTCATATGCAAAAGCGGCAGGCGTTTCCAATTGATTAAGTAGCGAAATTTGATCGGTGCAAGCAATTGAGGGCTCATGCTGCTTTCCAGAAAAACTATTGTAAGCAACGATTACATCACTATGGAGTCCTGTTGCAGCCTTTTTAATTTTATACAGTGGCATTTTACTATCGTTGCCTTGAATGTACTCTTGAGTGATATGTAATTCTTGCTCGCGAATTGCAATGGATACTTGAAAATCATTCCAATCCGTATCATCTGTTTGACAGCCCAGAGTAAACTCGGTGTTATCAAGGTAGGCTAAATCTTTTAATTGACCGCGTAATACTTGCTCTGAATCATCAACACGGTGCTTTAAAACCGTTAATTTTTGCCCCTGACTTAACCAACTTAAAAAACGAAAGGCTTCCAAAGCATTACTTTTACCTGAGGCATTTGCACCAATCATAAGAGTTAAAGATGCAAGCGGTAAGGCTTGATCTGCGTAGCTTTTAAAGTTTTTTATGATAATGCTTTTTAACATAGTGGCCTCTTAACCTGATTTAATACTTGTGTCATGTTACTCATCCCCTAACAATAAGTGTCGCTCACGTTCCAACTCTTTACGCAGCTCTTCTTCAGTTGGTAAATATGGCAAATACTTAGAAGCAAACAACTGCTTGCCATCGGCTAAGACAGAATATTTCGCCACTGCTTCGCTTTTTTCACTGCACAGAATCAAACCGATAGTTGGGTTATCATCAGGTTCTTTCCTGAGTTGGTCGTACATTCGGACATAGGTATCCATTTGGCCGACATCTTGATGGCTGAGTTTTCCTATTTTTAAGTCAATTAAGAGAAAACATTTCAGCTTGAAATTGTAAAACACCAAATCGATATAGAAATCTTGATCTTCGGTACTAATGCGTTGTTGACGTTCCACAAACGCAAAGCCTTTGCCTAGCTCTAATAAGAATTTTTGCAGATTATCAATCAAGCCTTGTTCTACATTGCTTTCGATTAAGGCTTGATGCGGTAGATTTAAAAAATCGAAAATATACGGATCACGCAGATAGTCTTTTTGTGAGATCGCCAATTCAGTCGTTTTCTCTTGTGCTTCATGTCAGACAGGGGCTTGATCTTGACTGGATAACAGGCGTTCATAATGCAGTGTGCTGATTTGACGCTCTAACGCACGCGCTGACCAGCTTTGGTTAATGGCTTCCTCTAAATACCATTCACGAGCGGGTTCATGTT
>CBDVDU010000138.1:0-6640 GCA_965372825.1 uncultured Gammaproteobacteria bacterium
AAAAAAACTTCAAATGATTATTTCCTCTGAAACTCTTATCTAGCAAGGCTTTCAGAATTTCCGTTCAGACACTAGTTAGGTGAAAAGTTTTTACAAATTAAACTACATCTCAGATTGAGAGCCTTATTTAAGAAAAATATTAACTGACAAAGTTCATCTCGGCGATAGGAGAGATCTTAGTTTTTTTGTAGGTACACTAACAACAAGACTCCTCCTGAGGTCGGAATGACAAATGACTTATCAACATGACGACTTTTAATATAGCTGGAGTCTAGCAGTAATGAAGAATAATTAGTTTGTTTTTTTGAGATAGAAATATCAATAGGATAATTACTTATGGAGAACAGTCATGACTATTAATTTTAATCAAGTACCCAAGTATATTCGGCGCGAAATTGATCCGCCCGAGCAGACAATGCAGCAAGGGAATCGTGGTAATCACGTTAAACAAATTCAGGAGTGGTTAAATTTTCATCGCTGTCGTACTGGGATAGATAGCGATTTTGGACCTGCGACTCGTGACTGCGTTAAAGATTTTCAGAATAAGAGCAATTTGCCATCGACAGGTAAGGTGGATATAACGACTTGGCATGCATTAGTCAAACCCATGACAGATGCACTACTTGAGCCTGCTAATATTTCAACAATGAATGCAGGAGAGGCGGTGCTCGCTGTTGCTAATCAGCATGTTAATCAGAATCCTTTTGAAATCGGTGGAGCAAATTGTGGCCCGTGGGTTAGGCTGTATTGCGAAGGGCACGATGGGGCTCAGTGGGCTTGGTGTGCTGGATTTGTAACTTTCATTATGCACCAGGCTTATTTTTATCGTGATCAAAAAGCGCCGATTAAAGGTTCAGTCTCATGTGATACTTTAGCCGCGCAGGCAATCGCAGCGGGATTGTTTGTCAATGAGTCTGATATTACTTCGGGGCGCGTTAAGTGGGATAGTTTAGGTGAGTGTGGCCTTTTTCTACGCAGAAGAACCTCAACTGACTGGACGCATACTGGGTTTTTCCATGGCGGTACTGAGCCAGTACGCGAATTAGTTTTTTCTACGATCGAAGGTAATACTAATGATGAAGGCAGTCGGGAAGGCTTTGAAGCCTGTAGACGAAAACGCAGTGTGAGTAAAGGGGATTATGATTTTATCAAGTTTGAATAAACCCTTATTTTGTGCTCAGTTGAAACTTATTTTTCTGGGTATTTGTTTATTGGCTCACTATGCTTATGCGCAGGGAATTATCGAACCTAAACGGGGGACTGCATTACGTAAAGATTTGCTGGACACTGTGCGAGTAAAGGTAGAGCGGGACGTAAAAAGTAACGTGTTGTTTAAAGTTGAAACACTTAGAACAGATGGTAATTGGGCTTTTTTGAGTGCAGTGCCAGTGACATCAAGTTTGGCTGAAATTGATTATACAAAGACAAAATTTGCACAACAATATGAACAAGGCATGTTTGATAATGTAGTTGCAGCGTTACTTAAAAAGAATGATGTAAGGTGGCAGATTATTGAATATTCAATAGGTGCAACGGGTGCTGATTTTGTTGATTGGCCATTAAAATATGGCGTTCCAAAGCTGATTGTTATGCCTGAGTAAAAGTGCCTATTGCTTATGTACTTGTAGTTTGGGATTTATTGGATCATCGCATGCGTATTCTTGATTTGAGGAGTTATTTTGATGGAGTTCAGGGGGTATTGATTCAGCATGTTTTGAAAGTAGTCGCAGCCGAAATTATAGATACCCCTCTGACAGTTGTCGTGGATATACGAGTAGATAATATAAGATTAATTACCACTTTGGAAAAATTAGATTTTTTCCCTACTGTATATTACCCTGCACTGATTGCTGAAGGTAAGTATCGGATCGATGCAGTTCAGTTTACTAGGTCGTATAATTTAAAGTACGAGGAGTGTCAAAGCTTGAATGAATGGAGTTTAACGCTTTCTGTGGTCTCTCAGGTTGCTATCAAATGAAGAAACAATGACAGGTAACTTCACTGGACTTTATTGAGGTAAAAGTATTTTTTACTGGGTGAAAGAAATATCTTCTACACAGCAATACACATAAATGGTACAGTCCCTTATCGGTATATGATGTCTCTCTGTTAGTTACTTTGCTTCTGAGCATAACTTACGCTTGATTTTTATGCCTTCAATTGGTATTTTGCCTGAAAATTGGTGATCCCTACAAAACAGTGTAGGTCATTTACTTCAATGACTTACGGTAAATTAGTTGTAAAAAATTTCTATTCATACCCTATCTAATTACAAATAATCAATAGCTTAGAATAGAAGATTTTCAAAATTCACCCATCTGCACTGCTTTGTAAGGACTACCTGAAAATTAAAGTCGAAGATAGCGTATCTATGCTTATTTCTAAAAAATTAAAAGAAAAAGTCATCATTATTGCTGAGAATGATCAGCAGTTGCTTGCTGAGATAAAGCGAAACCTTAATAAACATGGGTTTTTGAATATCAAAACTGCCTTGGATGGTAAGCAAATCTTTGAAATTCTTAGGTCATATTATGATGCTGCAGAGCAAATTGGCTTGCTTATTGTCAATGAGCAGTTGCCGCAATGCGATGTGTTGGTAATGTGTAAAACACTATCAAGTAATGATACGTCATTAATACCTTTTGTTATTCTTGGTGCGGATGATAAGAAAAATAACATAGAAAATAGCGAGTTTAATTCTCAAGCTCTTATTCACCGAATGTCCCTACCTATTAATTATTCTGTGCTATTAGATACGATTGCTTTTCAGTTAATTATGATGCAGGAGCGCTACCTTAGGCGTAAGCAGGAAGAGTTATTAATTAATGAATTGGCGGAAAGAAAAATTGTTGATGCCAAGCTGAAATATTTAGTTATGCATGATGAGTTAACTGGTTTAATAAATCGACATAATTTTGAGAGTCAACTGCGCATAATTCTTGCTCGTAGTCGTATGCGGCAACAAGAGGGGGCGTTAATTTTCATTAATCTTGACCGATTTAGCTTAGTTAATGAGCTAGAAGGTTTTGATGTTGGCGATAGATTACTAATCGAAGTAGTGGCAATTATTAGAAAGCTAACACTTAAAGATGATTTATTTGCTCGGATCGGTTCTGATGAGTTTTGCCTTTTTCTGGATAACTCAACAGAAAAAGAAATCAAGAAATTTGCAGAACGGGTGAGAAAGTCCGTTTATGAGTTCATATTTTCCTGTGGTGATGTGTGCTACAGCACATCATTATCTATTGGTATTGCACCAGTTAATATGGTGACGGCTAATCAGCATCCCAATGAGGCTATTTCTAGAGCAAGGCAAGCTTGTCGTATGGCTAAGGAGCATGGTCGAAATATGCTATGGTCTTACAATGAGACGGATACTAAGGTGCAAGAGAGAAATAAAGACCTATACTGGGTTCCTTTAATTAAAAAAGCACTTTTGGAGAAAAAGTTTTTCCTAGTATTTCAGCCTGTTGTTTGTTTGAGTAATGGGGAAATTTCTCATTATGAAGTTTTAATTCGTATGCGTGGGCTGCAAAATGAAGTGATTAGTCCTGGTGATTTTATTCCAGTTTCAGAGCGCATGGGCTTGATTCATGACATAGATCAATGGGTAGTGGAAAATGCGATTGATTTTCTGGCTAAGCTTCCTGAATCATCTAAAGTATCTCTCGCAATTAACCTTTCCAGTGTTGCCTTTCAGGATGATTCCTTATTACCTACTTTAAAAGAAAAGTTATCACTTTTGTGGGTAGATGCAAGTCGATTGACGTTTGAGATTACTGAAACAGCGGCTGTTGCAAATTTTGAGCAAACACGCAAGATGATTGCAGAAATTCGCTCCTTGGGTTGTAAGTTTGCTTTAGATGATTTCGGTGCTGGTTTTTGCTCTTTTAATTACTTAAAAACCTTTCCCGTAGATTTTGTGAAAATTGATGGTCAGTTTATTCGTAATTTAATTAATGATGAGACTGACCAGGTTTTAGTGAAGTCTATGGCGGAGATTGCTACAAATTTAGGTAAAAAAACCATTGCAGAATTTGTCGAGACCCCTGAAATCATTGTTAAGTTAAAAGAGTTGGGTATCGATATGGCGCAAGGCTATATTTTGGGCAGGCCTGAGCAGGAGTTGTTGGCAAGTAATTCAATTGCGTTGGATGGATTAACGAGAGAAAGCGCCAAACCTAAGCGCTTTGCAAGTTGGTTTAGCGAAAAAGTAAGCCGGGTTGATTAAGGTCGCTCAATATGGCGTCGGTAACGATAGTAAAAACTAAGAAAAATCACGGCTCCTAGTGTATCGGCGAGCCAATCATAAGTATCGCTCATACGACTAGGCACAAAGGATTGATGCCACTCATCAGATGCACCGTATAAGCTGGCAAAAATAAGGCTACTTATCATCAGTATAGGCAATGATGTTGATTGATGTCTAAAAGCGCGTACAGTAAAAAATGCCAATATGAAATATGCACCGGCATGCATGACTTTATCTTGATGCATAAATAACATCGGCGTAGGTAGAGAAGGCTGGTCGGAAAGCCAATAAATAAAAACACAGTAGAGTATAAGCTGTGTTGCATCTAATGCTTTGTTATAATGCTCGGTCATATTTTATATTTCCGGTAAAAACATCTAAGTGAATGAATAATATTTTTGATTTTGCTGAAGCCTGTTTACATCGAGCTGATATAGATGAAAAGTTACAATTAACGACGCAAGCGTGGCAATTATATCAACAAGGTGAATTGCAGTTTAATGCTATTTCTGAACCACATGATATAAATCAGGTTTGTTTTCCTGAAAAACCCGAATTACTCGCCCCTAAATTTATGATGCGTCGTAAGCTAGGATCGCCTGAAGGTGTACAGGCTTTTTATCATGCTCTCGCGCATATTGAATTTATTGCCATCTATCTGGCTTGGGATATATTGTATCGTTTTCGTGGCATGCCATTAAAGTTCTATCAAGACTGGCTGCAAGTTGCGCACGAAGAGGCGTTGCATTTTACTTTAATACGCGAGCATTTACGTAAGCACGATATTGATTATGGTGATTTACCTGCGCATCAAGGTTTATGGGAGCATGCGCAAGATACCGCAGATGATATTTTGGCTCGACTAGCAATTATTCCACGCTGTATGGAAGCAAGAGGTTTAGATGTTACGCCAGCGATGATAGAAAAATTTCGTAGTATCAATGATCAACAAGGTGTAAATATCCTTGAGCGTATTTATCATGATGAACAACAACATGTGCAATTCGGTTCGGATTGGTTTCATTATCAATGTCAAAAACAACAACTTAATTCCGATCAAACATTTCAAGAATTAATTTTAAAATACTATAAAAGTAAGCCTAAAGGCCCGTTCAATAAACAAGTCCGCTTAAAAGTAGGCTTTAGCGAAACTGAACTTGCTTGGCTAGAGAGTCAATAAAATAAATGAATAATAATAACTTTAATATCCCGGTTTTTGCTCTAGGTTTTAGAGCCTTTTTTGCTTTATCAGGCTTGTCCGCTTTGGTACTAATGGTGTTATGGCGATCTGTCTATGATGGTAGTTTAGTGATGGATAATTATTTTTCCAACACTTACTGGCATGCACATGAAATGCTTCTCGGTTATACCGTTGCCGTTATTGCCGGCTTTTTATTAACTGCAGTGAGTAATTGGACAGGTGAATCGACAGCAACTGGGGCTAACTTGGCGGGTTTAGCCTTGTTATGGGTTTATGGACGTATTTTGCCTTTTTACTCTGAACTTCTTCCTGATGAACTGATTGCTTTAGTTGATTTTGCCTTTTTACCGGTTTTAGCCTTTTCTATTAGTCTGCCCATTATCAAAACCAATTACACGCGAGGCTATGTTTTTATTGCTATGTTAGGGTTAATGGCACTGGGCAATGGTCTTATTCATGCGGATATTTTAGGCTGGACAGAAGCAACAGCATGGATGGGATTTCAGCTGGTTATAGGGCTGATTATTACGATGATATTAGTGATAGCAGGGCGCGTATTTCCCTTTTTCACTGAGCGGGGATTAAAAGGCGTAATGCCTATTCGTAGTCCCCTGTTAGATGGTTTATCGGTTGGCTTTGCATTGCTCGTATTTACTTTATCTATCATGCAAATTTCAGGGGTTTATTTAGCGCTTTCGGCCAGTGCGGCAGTCATTGCCAATAGTTTGCGAGTGAATAACTGGTTTGTGTTCAGAGTATGGTTCGTGCCCTTGTTATGGGTGCTCTATCTCGGTTACGCATGGATTATTTTAGGCTTTATACTCACAGCGCTAAGCGCCTATAATATTGTATTATCTACGCTGGCATTGCATGCCTTTACTATGGGCGGCATTGGTGTCATTACCTTAGGTATGATGGCGCGCGTGTCATTGGGTCATACAGGGCGCTCATTAAAGGCATCACAAGCAATGGCGATTGCCTTTGCTTTAATTAATTTAGCGGCTTTAGTTAGGGTGTTTTTACCCATGTTATTGCCTGACTGGTATGCTGATGTGATTTATGCAGCAACTATCTTATGGCTAGCAGCCTTTTCATTATTTGCCTTTGTTTATGCGCCCATTTTAACGAGTGCAAGAATTGACGGTAAAGCAGGCTAAGGAATAAAAATTTAATAATCGAAAAAGGAG
>CBDVDU010000139.1:0-6571 GCA_965372825.1 uncultured Gammaproteobacteria bacterium
AGTGCTACATAACCTAAAGTTTCGGGTTTTATTGAGTGTGTATTCCTTAGCGTAGATTCCCGACAAAAAACTTCGGGAATGACGATTTATTGTGTTTAACTATTAATAAGTTGTGTAGATGCTGATAATGCTAAGTTCTAGTATTGACCAAAATAGGCGGACTGAAGTCCGCTCTACGAACTTGTTCTAAGTCTTATTGATACTGGAAAACACCAAATCTTCCAGAAATGAAATAATTTCTAATTCATCTTTGTGCGCCCCAAAATCAGTCAAGGCAGGCAGGTTATGCATAAAGAAGTTCTGAAAATGTGCCATTTCAATAATCGTAGAGGCTAAGGATTTCGGGTATTTATAATTCGGATTACATTCTAAAATCATATTGCTGATGACTGCACACAGGTCTTTATAAGGCTTAAATAACTGATCTTTATTATCTTCAGAGACACTTCTTGTTAAATAGGTTTTTGAGCTTTCAGTAATAATAATCTGATGCAGACAGCTTTCATCAATATGGTCGGTGCTGATGTCATCCTCTACGGTGCTCGCTAATAACTTAATCACCCTTTTTAGCTTAACGGTGGGGTCCTCAATATTATGAGTATGAAAGTTAAGCTGATATTCAAGCCAACTCCAATACCAGGCCGTCAAATATATCAGTAACTTGTGCTTATTCTCGAAATATCGATAAATCCCCGCCTCAGTAGAGCCCATTTCTTTTGCCAGCTTTCTAAACGTGAAATCTTCAAAACCGTTTTTATGGATTAATTGAATGCTGTGCAAAATTATCTTTCTACCCAGTTCTGATTGCTCTGGGTTTCTGAGAAATAATTTCTCATTCATTTTAATGTGTAATTGTATTTCCATCACGCCACCTAAGTTGGCTTGGTTCTTAGGGCTTTAATTTATTTTAATACCTTAAGAGCAAAGCTGCGCCAAAAATTATCGTAAAAAAACATAACAGTGCTTTACAATCTTAAATGATAGTATTACTATCTTTCGTAAATAGTGTTGCTATTTTATGTAAGTCTAAACCAACTACTTGGAGAAGTAAAAAATGTTTAAACAAATTAAAAATGACTTGCCTGCCAGTATTGTTGTGTTTTTTGTAGCACTTCCGCTATGTCTTGGCATTGCTTTGGCATCGGGCGCACCGTTGTTTTCTGGAATTATTTCGGGAATTGTAGGTGGTATCCTCGTAGGCGCTATCAGCGGCTCACCATTGGGCGTGAGTGGTCCGGCGGCAGGCTTGGCTGTCATTGTATTTTCCGCCATTACAAGCTTGGGATCCTGGTCTGTATTTTTATTAGCGGTGGTTTTAGCGGGGGTTATCCAACTTATTATGGGCTTTGCAAAAGCGGGTTTTATTGCCTATTTCTTTCCTTCTTCGGTCATTAAAGGGATGTTAACGGGTATAGGCTTATTAATTATTTTAAAGCAGATACCCCACGCTTTAGGCTATGACAAAGATATGGAGGGTGATTTTGAATTTTTTCAACCCGATGGCGAAAATACCTTTTCTTCTATCGCCAGTGCATTGGAAGTCTTCTCAGAGGGTGCCGTATTAATTTCAGTGTTGTCTTTAATCATTCTTATCCTTTGGGATACGGTGTTGATCAAAAAGCATAAAATATTTCAATTGATACAAGGCCCAATCGTAGTTGTGGTGTTAGGTATTATTATGGGTACAGCTTATCAGGCTGGATTATTGCCTTTTAGTTTAGATACAGATCAGCTTGTACGCCTTCCCGTGCCAGACAGTTTAGCCAGCTTTTTCAATCAGTTTACTTTTCCTGATTTTTCCGCCATTACTAATGTTGAGGTCTGGAAAATTGCGGTTGTTATGGCAATTGTCGCCAGTTTAGAAACATTATTATGTGTTGAAGCAACCGATAAATTGGACCCTGATAAAAGAGTGACTCCTACGAACAGGGAATTAAAAGCACAAGGTGTAGGCAACATCGTTTCAGGTTTGATTGGCGGATTGCCTGTTACTCAGGTGATTGTGCGTAGCTCGGCTAATATTGCCTTTGGCGGTAAAACCAAGTTATCCGCAATACTTCATGGGCTATTTTTATTAATTAGTGCGGTAAGCATTGCTGGCTTATTGAATAAAATTCCGTTAGCCAGTTTAGCGTCTATCTTACTGATAGTGGGGTATAAATTAGCGAAACCGGTACTTTTCAAACAGATGTACAAATTAGGGTGGGAGCAGTTTGCGCCTTTTACGGCGACAGTTATCGGCATATTGGCGACCGATTTATTAGTCGGTATATCAATCGGTATGGCTTTTGGTATTTTCTTTACTTTGCGCCATAGCTACAGAAATTCGCATTATATGAAAGAAATTATTAGCTCAGAGCATGGACAAGAAGTTCATCATCTGGTCTTGGCTGAAGAGGTGTCTTTTATCAATAAAGCTGGGATTTTAAATGCCTTAAACGAAATTCCTAATAATAGCAAAGTGATTATTGATTGCACCTATTCAAAAGCCATTGCTTACGATGTTGTTGAGATCATAAAAAATTATGAGAGCAATGCTAAAACCAAAAATATTACGGTTGAAAAGATCAATTTTATAGAGCCAACGGTGGCATAAACGCTTTAATTCTTAAGAAGGATACAGGAACGAAAAATGAAAACATTAACTCAAGAAATGCAGGCTGCCATTACCCCGACAATGGCTTTAGAATTATTAAAAGAAGGTAATAAGCGTTTTATTACTAACATGAAGGTCAACCGTAATTTGTTGCAACAGGCGAATGAAACCTCTGATGGACAACATCCCTTTGCCGTTATTCTAAGCTGTATCGATTCACGCACATCAGCTGAGTTGATTTTTGACCAAGGCTTAGGCGATGTTTTTAGTGTACGCATTGCCGGGAATATTATTAATGAAGATATTTTAGGTAGCATGGAGTTTGGCTGTAAAGTTGCCGGATCTAAAATCATCGTGGTCTTAGGTCATACTAAATGCGGTGCAGTAAAAGGCGCTTGCGACCATGTAGAAATGGGGAATTTGACCGCCTTGCTAAGTAAATTACAGCCTGCGGTTTATGATGAAAAAACGGTCACTGAAAATCGTACTTCAAGCAATGAAGAATTTGTAGAAAAAGTGTCTGAGATTAATGTTAAACGCACCGTCCATGCCATTATGGAGCGTAGTCCGATTTTAAAGGAAATGATTGAAAGGGGAGAGTGTGGCATTATTGGTGGTAATCATAATATCACGACAGGTGAAGTTAGTTTTTATGATGATGCTTTAATAATTAATTGATATTTCGTATGACACCTTGACGGAAGTAGGGGGCTTGTTTCTTATGGTCACATGAAGAGTCAAGATTCCTTCTAAAGTCGAACGGCTAACTATATACGCTCTTATACTGCTAATAAGCACACTACGATGAATAAAAAGATAAGTAGTTGGGTATTTTTAAATATATTACTGTTATTTCCTATGTCTGTGTTAAGTGCTGAAATTAGCCCAGATAGATTGGATTTAACCACGCATTTCTCTGGTTATTTGGTGCTATTTATCTTTTTGATTGCTTATACTTTAGTGATCTTTGAAGAGAAACTGCATTTGCAAAAATCCAAGCCTGTTTTAGTCGCAGCTGGGATTATCTGGGCGATTATTGCCTATGTTTATAAAACGCACGGCCTAAATGACCTTGCCAGACAGGCGCTGGAACACAATTTTCTGGAATATACCGAATTATTCTTTTTTCTGCTGGTTGCGATGACGTATATCAGCGCGATGATAGAGCGGGGGGTGTTTGATGCGCTGCATTTTGCGCTGGTTTCAAGGAACTACAGCTATAGACAGATTTTCTGGATCACGGGTATTGTGGCGTTTTTAATTTCACCGGTTGCCGATAATCTGACCACTGCTTTGATTATGTGTACTGTGATTTTAACAATCGGTGCCGCTAAACCTGAATTTATCGCCATTGCCTGTGTCAATATTGTAGTTGCTGCAAATGCTGGTGGGGCTTTTAGTCCTTTTGGCGATATTACGACACTGATGGTCTGGCAAAAAGGCATTTTAGAATTTACGACTTTCTTTAAGCTATTTATCCCATCGGTGCTGAATTTTGTCATACCCGCCACGATTATGTATTTCTACCTGCCTAAAGACAGCCCGGCTTTGCCAAAGGAAGTGAGTGCAGGCATCAAGCATGGCGGATTATTCATTGTTCTGCTATTTTTAGCAACCATTGCAACCTCTATATTTTTCCATCAATTCCTACATTTGCCACCGGCTATCGGTATGTTAATGGGGTTGGGTTATTTAAAGCTCTTTGGTTATTACTTGCGTACTAAGTTCAGACGTGAGTGCTCAGCTTTTGACATGATTCCTGGGGCAGAAGGGACGGGTAGTGCTTTTGACGTTTTCAGTCACATAGCCAAATCAGAGTGGGATACCTTATTTTTCTTTTATGGCATTATTATGTCCGTGGGTGGCTTGGGATTTATGGGCTATTTGTCTTTAACCTCCGAATTTATGTATGGTGAATTAGGCGCAACGACTGCTAATATATTGGTTGGGGTCGCATCAGCCATCATTGATAATATTCCGGTTATGTTTGCTGTTTTAACCATGAACCCCGAGATGTCAGAAACGCAATGGCTGTTAGTGACGCTAACCGCCGGAACAGGCGGCAGTTTGTTGTCGATTGGCTCAGCAGCGGGCGTTGCGTTAATGGGACAGGCAAAAGGTTTTTATACCTTCTCCAGTCATTTGAAATGGATGCCAGCGATTGCATTGGGTTATATTGTTAGCATCTATGCGCACTTATTGATTAATTAATGAGGTATTAGCTTTATGCGATAGCCTGAACAATGAAATCTACATAAGGAGACTTAAATGGACATTGCTTTTAGTGATATTTTTACCGAAATAGCAGCCTTATTATTTTTGGCCGCTATTTTTGGGGCGATTGGTTTGCGCTTAAAGCAGCCGCTTATTGTTTCCTTTATTGCCTTGGGTATTTTTGTTGGTCCATCGGGTATGGAATTAGTCAGCGCTAACGATCAGATTGATTTATTAGCCAAGTTGGGTATTGCTTTATTGCTGTTTGTCGTAGGGCTGAAACTGGATATGCATATTATCCGCACGATGGGGCTGGTAGCATTGGCAACTGGTTTAGGGCAGGTGTTTTTTACTTCGGTGTTTGGATATTTGATCGCACTTGCCATGGGCGTGACAGCAGTAGGTGCTATCTATATCGGTGCTGCATTAGCCTTTTCCAGTACCATTATTATCGTCAAGCTATTATCTGATAAACGAGAAATGAATGCTTTGCACGGCCAGATTGCACTGGGTTTTTTGATTGTGCAGGATATAGTGGTTGTACTGGTGATGATAGGCCTGACTGCTTTTGGTCAGGGTGGGGATGTTGAGTCTCTACAAAATGAAGCATTGAAAGTCCTGATTAATGGCGCAGGGCTATTATTCGCCATAATGCTGTTAATGCGTTATGTACTACCGTATGTCTTGCGTTTACTAGCAAAATCACAAGAACTATTATTACTGTTTGCGATTGCTTGGGCGGTATCGTTGGCGACTATCGGTGTGATGCTCGGCTTTAGTAAAGAAGTAGGGGCGTTTCTAGCGGGGGTTTCGATAGCCTCTTCGCCTTATAAAGATCTGATTGCTGCGCGCATGGTGGGTTTGCGTGACTTTCTATTATTGTTTTTCTTTATCGATCTGGGCGCGCAAATGGATTTGTCCATGATTGGACTGCAATTAACTCCCGCACTCATTTTTTCAGCGTTTGTTTTAGTGGGTAATCCTATAATAGTGATGTCGATCATGGGCTTTTTAGGCTATCGAAAACGTACAGGATTTCTAGCTGGACTGGCCGTTGCTCAGATCAGTGAGTTTTCTTTAATCTTGGGCGCATTAGGTGTTATGTTAGGGCATATTGCACCGCAAACACTCGGTATTATTACTTTAGTCGCTGTGATTACGATCAGTATCTCGACTTATATGATCATTTATTCGCATCAATTGTATGAAAAACTAGCACCTTGGTTGAGTGTTTTTGAACGCACAATTCCCTATAGAGAGCAGCAAAAAGAAGAGGCAGCAATGGATTCTGAGGCTGATGTTATTCTTTTTGGTTTGGGCAGGTTTGGTACTGGCATCGCTAAAATTCTAAGAGCTAATAATTATCAGGTACAAGGTATCGATTTTAATCCTGATTTAGTTCACAGGAGCGATAGCACAGCTCATCCAGTCCATTACGGCGATGCTGAAGATCCAGAGTTTATCAGCGCATTGTCATTAACCCATGTAAAGTGGATTATTTGCACGGTAGATGACCCTCATGTGAGTCTATCTTTATTGCATGGTTTGAAGGAAATTGATTTTCAAGCAAAAATAGTGGTAACAGCTCATAACCATACGATTGCGGATAAGCTAAAGCAGGCCGGAGCCGATTTGGTATTAATTCCTTATGAAGATGCTGGCAAAGGGGCTGCCGCGCAAATTATGGAGATGTCTCCGAGGCCGAGCACTACTAATCTGCCAGAATAGGAATCTGAGAGGGCAGGAATAACTCTACCCCCT
>CBDVDU010000140.1:0-6492 GCA_965372825.1 uncultured Gammaproteobacteria bacterium
CGCAACTGCTTTTCTAGCGCAGTCGTGGAGCCAAAAGACAAGTCAGACTCGGGTATTATTGAATTTTCGTTCCTTACACCCTCTTGTTCTATTTTTCATAAGGGGGACGTGAACGGTTACATGTTAGAAAGGGTAGGCAATAGTTGTTTTATTGTGCTACATTTTTTCTACCAAAAAAGTATTGATTTTGAGTTAATTGATTAGTGGCAAGTTATTTGCTTAGTTTTAATAAAGGATAAAATAATGGCAGAAGCAGCAGTTGAAGAAGGTACTGAGAAAAAATCTTCAAAAATGATGATGATGATTATTATCGCGCTGGTAGTACTACTCGCTGGTGGCGGGGGGGCTTATTATTTTATGTTTATGGGTGATGAAGCTGTTGTGGAAGAGGGGGCTGAAGGCGCTGAAGAAAAGGAAGTTGAGGCTGAAGAAGAGGAAGTTGAAGGTGTTGATACTGCTGTGACTTATTTCGAAATGGATAAGCCTTTTGTGGTTAACTTTCCTAAAGGATCGGGAGTCAGTTTGCTTCAAGTTTCAATTGCTTTAAGCGTTAAGGATGTGACTTCCGTTGAATTATTAAAAAAGCATGAGCCGATGATACGTAATAATTTGTTAATGTTGATTAGCGGGCAAACTCCTCAATATTTAAAATCAGTTGAAGGTAAAGAAAAGCTTATAGAACTTATGCATGAGGAAGTCGATAAAGTGATGAAAAAAATGGGTAGCAAGAATAAAGTGCAAGATGTGTTTTTTACTTCGTTTGTTATGCAATAGCCATGTCAACAGCTGATTTACTTTCTCAAGATGAAATTGATGCGCTTTTACATGGCGTAGATGATGGTGATGTCGAAACGGATACTGAGGTTGATGAGGGTGTTGCAGGTGATGCACGCGAATATGACTTTAATAGCCAAGAACGAATTGTACGCGGCCGAATGCCGACATTGGAAATGGTTAATGAGCGTTTTGCGCGTTATTTCCGAATTTCACTGTTTAATTTTTTGCGTCGTTCAGCGGAAATTTCCATTTCCGGGATTCAGATTCAGAAATTTTCCGAATACGTGCAAGGGTTATTTGTTCCTACCAATCTCAATATAGTTCGCTTTGCGCCTTTACGTGGGCGCGCTTTAATTGTTATGGAACCTAGGTTGGTGTTTACCGCCGTGGATAACTTTTTTGGTGGTGGAGGTCAATTCTATAATAAAGTAGAAGGGCGCGAATTTACGCCCACTGAAATGCGTATTATTCGTTTGATTATTGATTTGATTTTTAAAGATTTGAAAGAAGCCTGGAAACCTGTTTTAGAGCTTGATTTTGAGTATATGAATTCAGAAGTTAATCCGGCCTTTGCTAATATTGTTAGTCCTGCTGAAATTGTTGTTGTTTCTACGGTACATATTGAGCTAGAAGGCGGTGGCGGTGATATTAATATTGCTATGCCTTACTCTATGATTGAGCCGATTAGAGACTTATTGGACGCCGGTATTTCTAGTGATCAGGGAGAATCAGATAATAATCGATGGCAGGTTTCATTACGCAATGAAGTAATGCGCTCAAAGGTTAATGTCAATAGTATGTTGGTTGAAAAGCAAGTGAAATTGAGTGATGTTTTGCATTTTAAAAAAGGCGATGTTATCCCGATTGATTTACCCAAAGAGGTGATGTTACGTGCCGAATCTATTCCTATTTTTAGAGGAGAGGTAGGTTTATCTGATGGTAATTATGCAGTAAAAATCAGTGAAAAAATATCACCAGATAGTTTGTAATTTTTTAAATAAATAGAAAAATTATTGTGCAGTACTAATAGTATTGGCGCTTTAAGGAGAGGATAGCAAGATGAGTGAAGATGAAAACGGCGAACTGGGCGACGATTGGGCTGCAGCAATGAGTGAGCAAGGCGAAGGCAGTTCTGATGATGCAGCGGCTGATTGGGGCGATGCTATGGAAGAGCAAAGCAATGCAGAAAGCAAAGGAAGAACTGAGGCAATGTCGTTTCAGGAGCTGGAAGATGATGCTAAGAGCCTTGATGGCGAAGACATTAATTTAGATGTTATTTTGGATGTGCCCGTTACCATTTCAATGGAAATTGGGCGTACACAAATTAATATTCGTAATTTGTTACAGCTAAATCAAGGTTCAGTCGTTGAGCTGGATCGTTTAGCGGGCGAGCCTATGGATGTGCTCGTAAATGGAACTTTAGTTGCGCACGGCGAAGTGGTGGTGGTTAATGATAAATTTGGTATACGTTTAACTGATGTGATTAGTGCTTCAGAAAGAATTAAGCGACTCGCGTGATACGTTTATCCGCATTACTGGTTAGCCTAAGCATTTATAGCAATGCTATTTTTGCTGCTTCTGTAGAGTCTGGTATTCCTAGAACCTTAATGGCAGCGGATTTTATGCGTTGGGGTGGTGGTTTGATTTTGGTTTTAGGTGTGTTTTTCCTATGTGTTTGGATGGTGCGTAAAGCGGGCGGATTGACTTCGACTACGGCGGGCCAAATGCGCGTATTGGGCGGGCTTTCGCTAGGGGCTAAGGAGCGAGTTGTCTTATTGCAGCTTGGTAATAAGCAACTATTACTCGGAGTCACTCCGGGGCGAGTTGAAGCATTGCATACGCTGGAAGGAGAGGACTGTTTGATTTTCGAAGATGCGCGCTTAAATAGCGTAGGAGAAAATCAATTTGCGCAAAAATTAATGCAAGTGATGAAAGGACAGAGCAGTGATTAAAAGGAGTGTGTGTGGCGTATTATTGGCGCTAAGTTTGATGCAGCCAGCTATTGCAGCGCAAGGTATCGAAGCTATTAGTGTGACTACCAATGCCGAGGGTGGGCAGACTTACACGGTAACGATTCAGATATTAGCTTTAATGACAATAATGACCTTATTGCCTTCTATCTTGCTAACGATGACATCGTTTACGCGCATTATGATTGTTTTGGGTTTATTAAGGCAGGCATTGGGAACCGCGCAGGCTCCGAGTAATCAAGTGTTGCTGGGATTGTCTTTATTTTTGACGGTATTTATCATGATGCCTGTTTTAGATAAAGTGAATACTGAAGCAGTACAGCCTTATCTTGAAGAAAAAATAGATCCGGTAACTGCGATAGAAAGAGCTTCCGGTCCTTTTCGTGAGTTTATGTTAAAGCAAACGCGTGAAGCAGATTTAGAACTTTTTATGCGCATTGCCAACCGGGATGATATTGCAAGTCCTGAAGAAGTGCCGTTCTCTTTATTATTGCCCGCCTATGTCACGAGTGAGCTAAAAACGGCTTTTCAAATTGGTTTTTTAATTTTCCTGCCTTTTTTAGTTATTGATTTAGTGGTTGCTAGTGTCTTAATGTCGATGGGGATGATGATGTTATCACCAATGATTATTTCTTTACCTTTTAAGTTGATGCTGTTTGTTTTAGCTGATGGTTGGTCGCTGGTTTTAGAAATGTTAGCGGCCAGTTTCTATGTGTAGAGGATTTAAATAATGACGCCTGATGTTATTTCTATGATCGCGCAAGAAACGGTAGTTGTTGCCGTTAAATTAGTTGCACCTATTTTATTGTCCTCGCTCGTAGTGGGTTTGATTATTTCTATGTTTCAAGCGGCGACCTCTATTAATGAGCAGACTCTTACATTTATTCCTAAGCTAGCGACCATTATTATCGTTTTGATGATTTTAGGGCCTTGGATGTTGCAAGTGATTGTGGATTTCTTTCAAGATCTTATGTTACGTATTCCCCTGCTGATAGGCTAAACTTTGAACTTTACTGAGCAGGAATTATTGGCAAAAATAGCCTTATTTTTCTGGCCTTTTGTGCGTATTAGTTCTTTGTTTATGGTAGTTCCCATTTTTAGTTCCAAATCTACCCCCGTTAAATTCCGCCTGCTTATTTCTTTTTTGATCACTTGGGTGGTTATGCCCTTTATTCCCCCGTTGCCTGATGTGCCTTTGATGAGTTACGAGGGTGTCATGGTAACTATTCAGCAAATGGCTATCGGTTTAGCATCCGCTTTTATTTTGCAAATGGTCTTTGCGGTTATGCTGATTGGTGGTCAATCTATTGCCTACAGTATGGGGCTGGGTTTTGCTTCTATGGTTGATCCCGCATCTGGTGTACAAGTGCCTGTTGTTGCGCAAATTCTGGTTATTTCAGGCAGCTTATTTTTTCTGAGTGTTAATGGCCATCTTTTGTTGATTGAGTTGCTTGTAGAAAGCTTTAAGACTTTACCTATTGATGTGATTGGTCTCACCAAAGCTGATTTATGGGTCATTATTATTTGGAGTGGGCAAATGTTTGCAGGTGGGGTGCTATTGGCTTTGCCTATTATGTCTACGGTTTTATTTGTGAATGTTAGCTTTGGTGTTGCGTCAAAGGCTGCGCCACAGTTACAGATTTTCGGTGTGGGCTTCCCGATTACCATTATGATGGGTTTGATTTTGATTTGGATTCTAATGCCTAATGTGATTGATTCCTTTTCGCTGGTACTGTCTGAGGGCTTTCAATTAATTAAACAAGTTTTACGCGTTTAAATGGCTGAAGACTCAGGGCAAGATAAAAGCGAAGAACCTACGGGAAAGCGCATTACTGATGCGCGTAAAAAAGGCCAAATTCCTCGCTCTAAAGAATTAGACACCTTTGTTTCATTAATGACTGGCGCTATTATGCTAATGTTTTTAGGTGAAGGTATAGTATTAGGTTTAATGGATCTTATGAAACAGCAGTTTCAGGTAAGTAGAGAGCTTATTTTTGATCCAAAAAGTACGGTTTATCTTTTTAATCAAGTGTTATTGGATGGCATATTATTGATTTTTCCTTTTGGGATAGTCATGCTGGTCATGGCTTTAATACGGCCGATGTTGATGGGGGGCTGGAATGTGAGTATGGAGGCGATGCAGCCCAAGCTGTCTAAATTCAACCCGATGAAAGGCTTAAAGCGAATGTTCGGCCTGCAAGGCGTGGTCGAATTACTCAAAGCCTTATTGAAAACCAGTTTGATTTTATTTGTCGCTAAAATTTTATACGATATTTATTTACCTGAATTTATGGGTTTAAGTAATGAATCCGTTAAAAGTGCTATTTATCACACTGCGGATATTTTGATTTATTGTCTGTTGATTTTAAGTTCAACTTTATTTTTGTTGGTCATGATAGATGTTCCCTATCAGCTATGGAAATATAAAAAAGATATGATGATGACCAAGCAAGAGGTTAAAGATGAGAATAAAGACTCAGATGGAAATCCGCAAGTAAAAGGACGTATTCGTCAATTACAAATGCAAATGGCGCAAGGCCGAATGATGAATGATGTGCCCGAAGCTGATGTTATTGTTACTAATCCCGCACATTTTGCTGTAGCACTCAAATATGATCCTAATGGTTCTGGTGCTCCCGTTTTAGTGGCAAAAGGAACAGACTTAATTGCTGCACAAATCCGTAATATTGCCATGGGTTCTGATGTTCCCTTGGTTGCCGTACCATCTTTAGCGCGTGCTTTGTACTACTCGACAGAAATAGGTGAAGAGATTCCCGCGGGGTTATTTTTGGTGGTTGCGCAGGTTTTAGCTTATGTTTTTCAATTAAAGGCGGCTACAACAGGTTTTGGAGAAAAGCCGAGTATGCCGACTAACTTAAAAGTGCCTGAGGAGTTTAGGCAGAGTTAAATACACTAAGGCGTATTTCAATAAGCAATATATGAAATTAATCAAATGAAATTATTAAAAGTCATCGTTATTATTTTAGTCTCTAATTTAATGGCTTGTACGCAACAGAAAGTCGTTAAATCTGCTTGCTTGTTTTCTATTCAGAAAATAGCGCCAAGTTGGATTTGTGGTGAGCCTTATTCTGATTTAGCTATACAGGCAGTGGGTAAGTTTGAGCAGTCCTTCGGCGGGCGTAACTATATGCTGGATATGGCTGAAATTGCGGCAAGAAAGCAGTTAACTGAGCGGTTTACATTTGAAGTCGCTGGCAGAATTGACCTGTATGCCGGAAAACCAGAGTTAAGCAGTAAGGTTATTGACGCATTAATTGTTAGTGCTAATAAACATATCGATAGTACAAACTTAGCAGGTGCTAAAGTCTATTTAACTGAGACAGGCCCAGAAGGTGAGGTGTATGTTTTGGTCGGTTTGGATCGTTCTACAACGAAAGCTTTAATAGAGCAGGTGATTGTTAATAGTGTGCAGAGCGAAAAAGAGCTATGGCAGGTTTTTAAAACTCAAAAGGCAGATACGCAATTAGCTATTGCTATAGCGACAATTAAAGATTAATTATTCTTCTAGCTCAAAAAAATAAGGGAGGCATTGCGCTTCCCTTTTTATTGTTTAGAATGTCTTATCAGAGCAGTAAATACAATGGTTAATGCAAGTCCACTTTAATAAGTACTTAAGAATAATTATTTTAACATTTTATATATTAAGTTATGTGTAGGATGGGTAAAGCGTTTTTTGCGAAACCCATCATTTTTCGTAAGATTGATGGGTTTCCCTGCGTGCCTA
>CBDVDU010000141.1:0-6492 GCA_965372825.1 uncultured Gammaproteobacteria bacterium
ACCATAGACACCTCCTTAATGTTGTCATGACCCGAAGAAATCAATCTAATTTACGTAACGCAACAAAAGGGCTACAGAGCCAACAATCGTTACAGGGATTACAGGTCCCCCACCTATTCCCCCTATCGGCCTAAGCACACTAATACTAACTGCATGTTTTATAAAATGAACGACTACCAACCTTTTTAAATAAAACCTTATTCTCATCTTGCAGATGGCGAGCAATAGTAGCAAATAACCAGCCAGTTTTATTATCTATAGCATTTCCTTGAGGGTACGCAGATTTCTTCAATTCAAGCTGGTCTTTAATATACGTAGCTGGAACCCATCCCTCACTGAAACCTGATTCTGATGATTTGATAAAAGCATAAACTTCATTAGACATCTCATTAAACAACTCATGTACTTTCGACTTATATGCCATAACATATCCTTTTCACATAACTATATTATTATCACGCAAATTCGCCTTGATAAGTTGATATTAGCCTGTAAACCAGGCAAACCTCTCCTTTACGCGCCACACTAAATAAAATCATAATTATTCAGTACGGCCTTACCTTAATCTCTATACTTTACAAATCACTTAGCATCTCTAACATTTCCTTTGCTTTACTATGCTTTGGATTTAAGCAAACGGCCGTTTTTAAACTTTTTATCGCTTCAGAAATTTGATCCCTATTAAAACTCTCAATTCCTTTTCTATAGTAATCATTCGCCATTTTTGCTGGAGCTGCTGATAAGGTAATATTGCAAACTTTCTTCGTGGTACTAGCTTTTATTTCAATCGTTGCAGTTGCTGTTGCGGGTAACGATAAAGTCATGCCCGGCTTTAAGTCTTGTTCATTCTTAATGTTATCGTTAAACAAAGGTATTAAAATGGCTTTTTTACGATCCCGATACAGTTTTTTTGCAATGGATGCAAAGCTATCATTCGCTTTAACTTGATAACTTAATGGCTTTATTTTGCCCATATCCGTTTGAAACAGCTCAATAACATCCTGATTATTGGGGTTGTAAAGCAAGGATTCTAATAATAGCCTTTTTGCCTCATCGCTATCACCTTGCTTCAGCGCTGCAAGATAATATTGCTTAGAAAAATCCGCCAGTTTAAATGACAAATATAAAACTTTTTGTTTTGCATCCTGCACTAATTTACTTGCTGCCCGTAGCTCTGAGTTTGACTTTGTACCTAGTGTTTGCATTTGCGACATTAACTTGTCTCTACGCAACTTCCACGCAAGAGAGGCCGTTCTCCATTGCCGTTTGTTCTCGTAATCTTCAGGATTATTTTCTGCAATCGTTGCGAGCGACTCTAAGGTATCAATGGGTTCTGGCTGAGATATTTGTGCTTTTTCAAAGTAATCTAGGTTTCTTATAAACCTATTTATACTGTATGTGCCAAATACCATTGAGCGGTTAAGAAGATAGCTCGACTGATAGAATGGGTTACTTTTTCTATTAACCGTAAAGCCTGCTTTATATCCATGCTTTTTAATTAATGCAACAACTAAAGGATTAGTATTACCAAATGGATAAGCTAAAGCCGTTGCTTGTTTACCTAACTTACTATAAATCATCTGTTTAGAAGATAAAACCTCCTGCTCTATCGCATGGATATAATCAGCAAAAGATTCGCCGTATTCAATTTCACTGAGATCACGATGCGATTTAGTATGGCACTGAATATCAATGGTCTTATCAGATACCATCTCTTTGATTTGAGCCCAACTAATTGAGCGCCGACTTTTGGATTCAACAAATTGAGTAGGAATGAATAAGGTAGCATTTGCGCCATACTCTTTCAAAATAGGGTACGCTACGTCATAGCTGGATATCCAGCCATCATCAATGGTAATTAGCACTGATTTTTCAGGCACTTGGCCTAAATCTAAAAAACTAATGAATTGATCCATGGTGATGACATGAAAGTTATTTCTTTTGAAATACTCTAACTGCTCTCTAAAGCGTGCCGCAGATACGATAAGTTTTTTGCGGCTAAATTTCTCACTAAAGTGATGGTAGCTCAATACAGGGACAAGCTGATAACCTTCCGCGCTTAAGCCGCCCGGTCGAAATGGCCTTAGAGGGATAATCAGCTCCTGACCCGGCGTTAATTCTTTATGGTTATTAAATTCTTCAATTCGCCACGCTAATTTAGCTGAGCCGGTAAATTTTTCGGCTAGTGAATTATAAGTATCTCCACTTTGCGTAGTAACGAATTGAAAATCAACAGGAGCCTCATAGGTAATGATCTTTTTTGGGGCACAACCATTTAATAAAATAAGCGTTAAAAACAAAGATGAGTAGACTAAAAATTTTTTCATTATATTTTCCATTTCAATAATGGCACGAGAATTAATCAGCTACCGTAATAGCTCTTTTTCTAACGCTATTCTAACGGTATCAATAGGCTCAAGTGATAAACCAAACATAAAAAACTCATTGGCCTTTTTTTTCTGGTTAGTCATTTTAAATTTACGGCCATTAAACAAACATCGTAAAGCGATGAGATTCTTGGTCTTTTTTAGCTGTTCTTGATTTTTCTCTGCCTGTTCATTAGCGGTCATAAGGAACTTATCCCACTGAATAATAACACTTTTTAATTGCGTTAGAGGCTGCTCCTCACTTGTCAGCTCAATTAATTTTTTCTGTAGCTTGAGGAAAACAGCCCTGTTATTAGTTAAATATTCTGTATCAATAAATCTAATAACGAGAAGCGGAGAAAATATGGCCGAACCTTCTAAATTTCCTGCATTGATGGCATTTTCAGACTCTAATATAAGGTGAGCTATGCGTGTATTTTTTGCATCTACAATACTACGTTGACTGCCCTGCACTTCTTTATTTTTCGGAAATATGGTTTGTAATTGAGCGGCAATTTTCATAGCCGAAGCAAAAGCATCTCGCTGAATCTCGCTGCTTATGTGCTGCTGATAAACGCTAATTAATTGTTCTTTATTCGCAGAAAGTATTTGCTCTTGATTGGTCTCTGAAAATTGTTTTTTGATCTCATTAACAAACTCATTAATTTTAAACAAGTCATTACTTGTGGTGACATTTTGTAACTGCAATGTCACTTTTTTTCTATCTTCAAAGGCTTGTAAAAGTCGCTGTTTTTTATCGGCAAGCTGGGTAAATGCATCAGTCTGTACATCTGAAGGCTTCAATACTTTCCACCCATCTAATAAGCGCTGAGCTAACTCGTATTGATCCTTACTAATCGCTATATCAATTTTCTTAATATAATTTCCAGATAAACCAGGAAGCTGTATAACTGGACTGTCCGTTTCAACTAGCAATAACTTTTGCTGAATTTTTTGAATAGCTTGTATATCAGGTTCTTTTTCGGAGAGTTGTTTTTTATAAAGGCTTTCTAAATCCTTCAAATATGCAGATTTTTGTTGCTCAACTTTTTTAGCTAGCAGTTTAAGAGTCTTAGATTCTTTGCGGCTTTCTGATAATAAAGACCTGCCTTCCGCAGCACGTTGAGATGCGGCATTAAAATCATGTTCATTAAGATATTGAGTAACGGTTTCTTGATAAAAGCCTATTAATCGCTGTCTAATACTGGCATCACTTAATACATCCTTTATTACCTCAGATTCTTGTTGAGGAAATGCGCCTAAAATATTAACCAGTTGCAAGTTATTACCAGCCTTAATTTGACTGATAAATTGCTCAACTTTATTGGCATGAGCCAATTTTTTCTCAAGTTCTAGGCGTTGATCTATAGTATTATTTTCCAGCTGATACCAATTTCCAATTAAGCTCTCTGCTACCGCTAGCTCGTTGGCACTGATGGCTGCTGAGACCTCTTTATTGTAACGATTATTCAGCGTTTCAGCTGTAAACGCTGGGGCTGCCGGATTAATTTTTGCTAACAAAATTCCTGTTTGTTGTAAGCATGGAAATAGCTCTAATAAAGTCTGAGCGCTGTCAGTTAGACATTGCTGATAGCTTTGTTGTAATTCTGCTTGTCTTAGCGATTTTTGTGGCTGGATACTATTCGCTTGATTAACTAAACGCATAGAATCTGGGTATTGTTGCTGTATCTGCTGAGATAGTTGTTGAGCTAATTGAAACTCATCTGCATCAATGGCTTGATCAACTCTAGTACTGTAACCTTCAATTAAGTACTCCCTAACTTTGCTGTCAGCAAATAACTTTTGCTGAATACTTGAGTCAAATGTACTTAATAAGGTTAAAGCATCAGTCCTTAGGTCTTTTTGTGTCGAAGCGTACTCGACCAAAGCCAACCGAAAAGCCGGTGTACTCAGTAATTCATGTTGCTCATCAACAGAAAGTGCAACAAAGCTCTCTACACCAGAACTTAGCTGCTGCTCTATGTTCGTGCTGACCTGGCTTAACTGCCAGTTGTTATAGGCTTTATAGGCAATAAATGGGATAGCAATTGCGCTCGCCGCAATAATAGAGCCGATAACTAACCACTTAGTACGTTTTTTATCAGCAAGTTGTTGAGGTGAAAATAATTCAGCATAAAATGCTTGCGCACTTCCGGTTCTATCATCTCTACGAAAACTGAGGCCATGCTGCAGCGCTTGCAACTCACCTTTGCTAAGTCCAGAAATCTGCTTAACCTGCATTTTCTCACGCTCAGCCTTTAAGGAAAGGCTCTTATCAAAAGGATGATGACCTGATAATAATTCATACACCACACAAGCCAAACCATAAATATCATCCTTGGGATCTGGGTCTGCTTCCATTAACATTTCACTGCTAGCATACGCAGTAGTCATGGCCCCTAAAGCGCCAGGGTCAAAGCGGGTTTTATCTCTTTCTTCAGGATCACTTAAGCGAGCGATACCAAAATCTATGACTTTACAAACTTGTTTCTCTGGATTATAAAAAACATTCCCGGGTTTAAAATCAAGATGCACAATACCTTGTTTATGAGCGTACTCCAAGGCATCACACATGCCTTTAATGATAGGTTGAGCCTGCTTTAGTGAAATACCTTTGGGGTTTTGTCTAATAAAATCCTTTAATTCCCCACCTTCTAAATGCTCCATGACGATATAAACATTATTACCGTCACGATTTAATTCATAGGCTTTGACAATATTGGGGTGAATCAGTTTTTTATAACGCGCAAACTCCCTAACTAATGCCTTGAGTATATCAGGGTGACTTCTGATTTCTTGATTAATGAATTTAATCGCGACATATTTATCATTCGATTCCCCCGCATCTTGTATAAGGTCTAAAGCTTTCCATACCTGCCCCATACCGCCACGGCCGATTTTTAGCTCCAGACAGTAAGTACTACGAATAATTTGCCCAGGCTCTATTGGGGTTGTTTGGGTATTTTCGTCATACTCCAACAAGTTTTTTAGCAATGAAGATGAATGTGTCACCAGCTCTTCATGAGCATTATTTTTTTGAGAGGCGCTAGTAGAGGAAATTTGAGCTATTTCTGTTTTCTGGTCGCCCACTTTACTTAATAAAAGCTCTTCCAATTTTAACGGTAGCTTAGCTGAGATAATGAAGTCCGCAAGCTCCTGCAATGATTTATTATCTAAGTTATTATTCGCTGATAGTAAAAAATCTAACTGCTTGATAATAGCGTCAGTATTAGGTGCTTCTTTTTTAAACGCATGAAGCTGCTGAGAAAAATCAGACTTTTCCTTAGACCAAGTGTCAGATCCTGTCATAAAACCTCTCAAAATTGATTACATTGGTAAAATCTAAAAATCCCTTTAGCTTTTCCTGATTCCCTACAAGGCTTCAGCTACCTTGAAAATATTTTCAAATCAAATGGTTTACCATTGTAGACCGCATTTTGTTACGGAATGCGGAGGAATAGCTGCTCCGTATTTCGCAAGCTCCATAGCGGGCTACAAGAGATTTTTGGCATCGACTGAAAATCAGACTTAACTAGATAACGTTATGCTGTTGCTTAAGTAATACAGAAAAACACACACTGTTAATCGCTATAGAAATACATTGAACATTACTATTGTGTATTTTTCTAGAACTTGATCATTCTACTACAAAATCATTTCCTGTGTTAAAGGAAGGAGCCTGAAAATCACTTGCACTCAAGAACTCACTACCAACCAAACACTGGCTTTTTACCTTGCTTGGCAATTTCCACATTATCTTCCCAAACGGCTAAGCCGGTCGTTAAATCTGTGATCGCCATATGAAAGAAAAAATAAGATTCACTCACTCTACCTTGCGTTGTGTTTTGTTGCACAATCTCCCCAGAAAAGCTCATATCAGGAGCAATTGCCGTTCCTGCTTTTTGCACGGTAAATTGGTTAAACATATCATCTTCTTCCAATCTTCGTACTTGTTTACTGGCAGCATCATCAGGACCATTCCCTCCTACTGCTGTTGTAGTTAAGGCTTTGCCAGAGCGGAGCAATGCCTGTCTAATTTTATCAGTAAGTATTCGGGTATTAATATGCTGAGTCGTTGAATTTTTTACCGTACTGATCATCAGAATACTTTTACGTCCGTCGCTAC
>CBDVDU010000142.1:0-6483 GCA_965372825.1 uncultured Gammaproteobacteria bacterium
GATTTACCTGACAAAACAACCGTGCCATTAATTGCTAAAGCAGGTGTCATCATGACTCCCATATCGGTAATGTCATTAATATCAGTCACCTTTTCAATTTCGTAGGCTATGCCGAGCTCTTGCGCAGCAGCCTCTGCATTAGCGGTAAGTAGATTACACTTTTTACAGCCCGTACCTAATACTTGTATTTTCTGCATATTAACTCCCCATGATTGAGCCATAAATCATACCAGTAATTGTTGCCGCTATAATCACTAGCAATAAAAAAACCAATGTTTTAGTGTTACCTAAAATGGTACGTATCACCAATAAATTAGGTAATGACAAAGCAGGCCCAGCAAGTAATAAGGCCAATGCAGGACCCTGCCCCATTCCATTGCCAATCAAACCTTGCAGAATAGGCACTTCTGTCAGCGTAGCAAAATACATGAAAGCACCGGCGAAAGCAGCAAAGAAATTGGCATAAAATGAATTTCCACCGACCATTTGGGCAATCCATTCAGCAGGAATCAAAGCTTCATGCCCAGGCCTGCCGAGCAGGAACCCTGCGGTAATAACACCGATTAATAATAATGGCAAAATCAGTTTTGCAAAATCCCAACTAGCTGAAAACCAATCACCCGCCTCATCAGGAGACGTAGAAGTGAGCAGAGTAAACCCCATAATAGCAGCGAAAAAGGCAACTAACGGTTGTTCAGGAAAAATAAAAGCCAATAATGCAACCACAATAGAAACAAGCGTGACAGACACTGCATTTAGCTTAAACCACACAACCAATAAACCAGAAAAACTTAAGCCAAAGAACCCTGTTATCCACCACTTACTCGTATAAATCGCATGCCACAGCCCATTATCTTCTATCGGCTTGCCCCAATTAGAAAACACCAAAATAGCGACCATAACAAAGAAAAATAAAGCATTTTGCCAGAGCGGTCGATTTTCTTGTTCATCCGGCATAATCATTTGCTTAGCTGCCGTTGCTTTAGCTTGCTCTTCTTTGCGAAAAATTAAGCTCATCACTGAACCTATCAGCACACTAAATACAACAGCACCAATAGCGCGTGCAATACCCAGCTCAGCACCCAGCACTTTAGCCGTCATGATAATCGCCAATATATTAATAGCCGGCCCAGAATAGAGAAAGGCAATCGCCGGCCCCAGACCTGCTCCACGCTTATAAATCCCAGCAAATAAAGGCAAAACAGTACACGAACATACCGCCAACAAGGTGCCGGATACCGAAGCCACGCTGTAAGCCAGAAATTTATTAGCATTAATGCCAAGGTACTTCATTACTGCGCCTTGGCTAATAAAAACCGAAATAGCGCCAGCAATAATAAAGGCAGGGATCAAACATAACAACACATGCTCTTGCGCGTACCAGCGCACTAAGTACAAAGCCTCCCAAATGGAATTTATAAGTCGTGGCGAATCTTGTAAAACTTCAACAGGCAAATAAAAACAAGCAATAAAAATCAGCGTTATTAAACTAAGTGATTTCCACTCAGCTTTCCAAAATGAATTCATAATTTTTACCTTGGTTAAAGAATATAAAGCGCCCAATTACTATTTGGATGTTTTCTGTATGTCGTAAACCTTAATAAGGTATAAGCATAAAATAACTTCAACAAGTCTGGGGCGCGGATCTTTAGTCCGCTTTTTAAAATGCAGTCTAAAGACCTGCGCCCCTTTGATAATGTAAAAGTTATTTCGTGCCTGTTCCTAAACAATAAAACCAATGTACTTGCTTATATGCGCCTAAGCAAATATAATTTTGCCATGAATACAGAAACCCTAGCCAACCTTTTCAAAGCACTTTCCGAGCCTGTCCGTTTACGCATTCTGGCTTTATTATTAGAAAAAGGCGAACTTTGCGTTTGTGATTTAGTGGATACATTAAATTTATCGCAGAGTGTCACCTCACGTCACTTAGCGTATCTACGCAACAACGATATTGTCACGGCTAGGCGAGAAGGCGTTTGGATGTATTACCAACTAACTGATTATGCTCAGTCAGAGCTAAAGCCGCTGTTTAATTTTATTCAGCAAAGCATTGCCAATAGTAAAGAAATACAAACTGATCTAGCTAATGTGGGAAAAACAAGCGCTTGCTAGGTACATTAGAACTTCTAATGCATAGGTATCCACACAACTTTCATACAAATACAATAAGTTGCATTAATGGTTAGGAAGTAAAATTCAATAATATCCGAAAGCACTGCCAGTCCTTTGAGGACTGGCAGTGCTATTTAACCTAAAGTTTCGGGTTTTATTGAGTGTGCATTCCTTAGTAACTTCTCATTATTAAAGAATAATGACAGTTTTTCAGTTCGTCATTTCTGCATGCTGTTGGCAGGAATCTACGCTTAACATGGATCCCCGATAAAAGACTTCGGGAATGACGACACTTTATAGACCGTTGCCCGTGGATAATGAGAAGTTACAATGGTTAGCTCCCTCTCCTGCTGGCATAAGTATCTACACAACTTTGGCATAAAAAATAAAGCCCTCCCTTGCTGGGGAGGGTTGGGTGGGGAGAAATTTAGAATACGCTGTTTGCTTTAGTTATTTTGATATTAGGGCATAAGGTTGAAGAGCATAAGGTTGAAGAGCATTTTTTGATTCCCCCTCATCCAACCTTCTCCCTCTGGCGAAGGCTTTTATACTTGTCTGGATACCTATGCTTCATGTGGGGGGGGGCTTTTAGCCGCGACTAATAATCGCGACCAAAGGCTCTCCCCACAATAAAACATTAGCCTAACCAAGGCTTAATTATATTTAAATACATCCGCTTATCCGCATATACGTTAAGAGAGAATTATGACCATTAAAGTAGCAATCAACGGCTTTGGCCGCATGGGTAGATTGGCATTCCGCGCAGCATGGGATTGGCCGGAGTTTGAAATTGTACATATCAATGAAAATGCCGGTGATGCTGCAACTGCCGCTCATTTGCTTAATTTCGACTCGGTACATGGCCGCTGGGAACATGTTGCCGAAAGCGAAAGCAACAAACTTATAATCAACGGCCAGTCGATCAGCTATACACAAAACACAGCACTTGAAGATACCCCTTGGCATGATCTTGGCGTTGATATTGTGGTCGAATGTACCGGCAAATTTAAATCCAAAGAAGCACTCGCCCCTTACCTTAATCAAGGCGTTAAAAAAGTTGTTGTTTCCGCGCCGGTTAAAGACGGCACTTTAAATATTGTTATGGGCGTTAATGATCACCTTTATGATCCTGCCGTACATCATATAGTCACTGCCGCCTCTTGTACCACCAATTGCATTGCGCCTATCGTCAAAGTCATTCATGAGAATTTTGGCATTAGACATGGCTCGATTACCACCATTCACGACATGACTAATACGCAAAGTATTCTTGATGAATATCATAAAGATTTACGTCGCGCCAGGGCAAGTAGTTTATCTCTAATTCCAACCAGCACTGGCTCTGCTACAGCGATCACTGAAATTTTCCCCGAACTAAAAGGCAAATTAAATGGCATCGCCGTACGCGTTCCTTTAGCAAATGCCTCTTTAACCGATTGTGTATTTGAAGTTGAACAACCCGTTACCGTTAAAGCAGTTAATGCCGCACTAGAAACTGCCGCAACAGGCGAACTAAAAGGCATTTTAGGCTATGAAACAAAACCTTTAGTATCTGCCGATTATACCAATGACACACACTCCAGCACAGTAGATGCCTTATCGACAATGATCATCAATGGTACGCAAGTCAAAATATTAACTTGGTACGACAATGAAATTGGTTATGTGCACCGCATGATGGAATTAACTAAAAAGCTGGCGCAATCACTCTAAGGCTCAGACTATGAATACGCCGATACAACAATATATGGTCGTTACCGCAAGTTACTGGGCGTTCACTCTGACCGATGGCGCACTCCGAATGCTGGTGATTTTGTATTTTCACCAGTTAGGTTACAGCCCCCTAGAAGTGGCTAGCTTATTTTTGTTGTACGAATTCTGTGGCGTTATCACTAACTTAATTGGTGGGTGGCTTGCTGCGCGCATGGGGCTAAATACTTCTATGCATTTCGGCCTTGCTCTACAAATTATCGCTTTATGCATGCTCTTAGTGGAACCATCACAACTTAGCGTACTCTATGTGATGATTGCTCAAGCCGTCTCCGGTATTGCCAAAGACCTGAATAAAATGAGCGCCAAAAGCAGTATTAAACTATTAGTGCCCAATGATGCGCAAGGCAAACTCTATCAATGGGTGGCATTATTAACAGGCTCTAAAAACACTTTAAAAGGTGTCGGCTTTTTTCTCGGGGCGACCCTTTTAACAAGCCTAGGGTTTAGAGGTGCAATTGCGATTATGGCAGGCTGTTTAGTCATTATATTAATACTAAGCTTTTTATTACTACAAAAAGATTTGGGCAAAACCAAGTATAAACCCAAATTCACCGATATTTTCTCCAAAAGCCCCGCAGTTAATCGCCTGTCAGCAGCTCGCTTCTTTTTATTTGGATCGCGCGACATTTGGTTTGTCATTGCCTTACCTGTTTACCTTCAGGAGCACTTACATTGGAACTATAACGAAGTCGGCACGTTATTAGCCGCATGGGTTATTGGTTATGGCTTTGTACAATCAGTCGCCCCACTAATCACTGGCATACGTCGAGGAAAAATACCTGATGGCAAAACAGCCATGCTTTGGGCAATCTTACTAGCAATAATGCCACTCGCTATAGCAGGACTTCTACAGCAAGACTGGCAGGCTGATAAGGTATTGATTATTGGCTTATTAGCCTTTGGCGCAATATTCGCCGTTAATTCTGCTGTGCACTCCTACTTAATTATTGCCTATGCAAAAGAAGATGGTGTATCTATGGATGTGGGCTTTTACTATATGGCGAATGCCTTAGGCCGTTTAACCGGCACTATATTATCTGGCTGGATTTACCAATCCTCCGGTCTAATTGCCTGCCTTATTGTTTCAGCTATATTTATTATTATCACCAGTCTACTTTCTATTGCACTGCCTCGGCATCGTGCAATTTAGTAGGGAGGACTTTAGTCCGCTGCACACCCACCGACACTCACCTGCCTCCTGCCACTAGTGGACTAAAGTCCGCCCTACCGGCATTACAAGTTGCTTTCATATAAGCAACTTGTACAGGAAAAACAACTATACACACCCAGTTGTTTTATATCGATTTTCAGTTATAGTTATCACTCACGTACTGAATAAAACAACTTAAGGGAATTAATTATGCGAATTAAGGAAAAATCATCTATTTTAAGCAGCGAAATCACCGACAAAGCTATTTTTCAAAATCGCCGCAAAATCATCAAAGCCGCCGCCGGTTTATCTATTGCTTCACTACTGCCAAGCACAGCCAGCGCAGAGCAAGCTAAAAAATATGCAGCCGTACCTAGCGGGCCTTATTCTGCCAATCTGCAAGTAACCAGCATTGAAGACGCGACCAATTACACCAACTATTACGAATTCAGCACTAACAAAAAAGACTCTACCGTTTTAGCTCAACCACTAAAAACCAGCCCGTGGATAATTACAGTTGAAGGCGAAGCAGAAAAGACGGGCGAATTTAATTTAGAAGACATCCTCAAAAACAATCCACTTGAAGAACGTATCTCCCGATTCCGCTGTGTAGAAGCATGGTCTATGGTGGTTCCGTGGATAGGCTTTCCTCTCGGCGCAATGCTGCAACAATTCAAACCTACAGCTAAAGCAAAATTTGTCGAATTTACCACACTATATAACCCAGAAGTCATGATCGGACAACGCGGTAAATCTTTAGACTGGCCTTATGTTGAAGCTTTAAGAATCGATGAAGCTATGCACCCTCTAGCCTTTATGGCAACCGGCATGTATGACGAAGACTTACCCAAACAAAATGGTGCACCATTACGTTTAGTTGTACCCTGGAAATACGGTTTTAAAAGCATTAAAGCCATCGTCAAAATTCGTTTTAGTGAAACTATGCCAGCTACCGCATGGAATAAAATGGCGGCGGGAGAATATGGCTTTTATGCCAATGTAAACCCAGACGTTCCACATCCACGTTGGAGTCAAAGCAGAGAGCGCATATTAGGTGCTAGCATTTTCACGCCTAAACGTAAAACAGAATTATTTAATGGCTACGGCGAACAAGTTGCCTCACTTTATACAGGCATGGATCTTAAAAAATATTTCTAATGCGTTTTTCAAAAAAGAGCTGGGCGTTTATAAAAATCAGCATTTTTTTACTCAGCCTAGCGCCCTTCCTACTCTTAGTTAACGACACACTGCAAGATCAATTAGGTGCAAACCCGATTGAAACTTTGCATTTTAGCTTAGGCGATTGGGCCTTACGCTTCCTGTGTATTAGTCTTGCACTAACACCAATAAAAAAGCTACTACAACAAAGCTGGCCTATACGCTTTCGGCGCATGATGGGCTTATTCGCCTATTTTTATGCCAGCTTGCATTTTCTTGTTTATATC
>CBDVDU010000143.1:0-6466 GCA_965372825.1 uncultured Gammaproteobacteria bacterium
TCCTAAGTAAGGTAAACCCAGTCTACATTGAGAATCGTAGTTTATGAAAACTCTCGTCATTCCCGAGCTTTTTATCGGGAATCTAAACACCTTCAATAGATTCCTGCCAAAAGCATGCAGGAATGACGAATACGAAAAGAATATTAACCAAAAACTACAGGTTTCAAAATGAACGGGGTTTATAGCCATTGAGATTGGGACAATTCTGTTGTTTATCAATACTACACTGTGAATTAAGAGTAACCAAACGATTAAGATTATAACTGCCTTAAAACCTGCATAGGCGATTGATTAGTCACTGCTCGAGTCCCCCAAAAACCAGCTAAACCAATTAATAAAGCTGAAGCAACAGGAAATAACAAACAGAGCGTTAAATTAGGGTTAAAATCCATTTTTAGCACCCAAGCATACAAACCATAAATGATGAGCTGAGCCATTAAGACCGCTAAAAGCCCAGCAATAAAACCTAAAACGCTAAACTCTATCCACTGAATTTTTTGTAAAAAACTTCGTTTAGCCCCTAAAGTACGCATTAACACGCCTTCATAAATACGCGCATCTAAAGTCGAATATACCGCAGAAAAAAGCACTAAAAAACCCGCGACTAAGGCAAAGTATAATAAGTAATTAATGGCTGCTGTCAGCTGCGCCAAAATTCGGGTTAATTGTTGCAAGATGAAATCTACATCTAATACCGTCATTGCTGGGTAATTTTTTAACAACTGATTAAGGACAGATTTTTTCTCAGCTGGTAAATAAAAGCTCGTGATATAAGTATGCGCAAACTGCTCTATTGTGCCACTGGAAAAAAACATATAAAAATTGGGTTGCATGGTATCCCAATCGACTTTTCTAATACTATCGACCTGCGCTTAGATTTGCTCATTAGCAATGGTAAAAGTGAGCCGGTCCCCCATAACCACTTTAAGACTTTTAGCTAATTTCTCTTCTATTGAGACGAGCCCTGGTTTTCGTTTTTGCTGTGCATCACCTGCAACAATTTTGTTATCCACAGGTAAAGTCGCTCCCCAGGTTAAACTTAAATCTCGATGTATCGCACGTTCACCTTGAGATTCTTTACTAACAATTTGTTGTACCGGAATATTATTAATGGCAACTAATCGGCCTCTGACCACGGGATAAAAATTTTCAATCGTGATGCCCTGCTCTTTTAAATCAAGTGCTAATTGATCTTTTTGTTCAGCAAAGACATTAAGTGCAAAATGGTTCGGTGCATTTGTAGGTAATTGTTTTTGCCAATCCCTAATTAAATCCGTACGTACGGTAAAACTGAGAATAATCGCTAGTAAAGTAATACTGAAAGCCAGAATTTGCGTAATATTGCTATTTCGGTGCTTTGACAGCCCTTGTAGGCCAAAACGCCAAGTTAAACTAACATGAGGTAATATTAAGCGAGTAAGTCCCAACAAGCCATAGGTAAGGCTTCCTAAAACAGCTAAACTGAGCATTCCGACAACAACAATACTGAATGTCATTTTCAGGTCTTGAGTATATTGGCTAATCAATAAGACTAATAAACTAATTGCTAAACCATAGACTAGCCAAGCACTACTCGGCAGTGGCGTTAAATCACGTTGCAATATACGCAAGGGAGACACTTGTTTTAGGCGTAATAAAGGCGGCAAAGCAAAACCAAATAAAACCACAATGCCAATAATCATGCCGAATAACACCGCCAAATAACTTGGATCTGCCACTTGCGCGGGTAATAAATCACGTAGCAACTGAAATAATAACTCTTGGCTGATCCAGCCCAAAATACAGCCGATAAAACTGGCAATCAGCCCGATTAACAAAAATTGCCATAAAAACAGCTGCAACACTTCATTTTGTTTATAACCTAAACAACGCAAAATCGCGGTGCTATTAAAATGACGTTCACTAAAGCGGCGCGTTGCCATAGCAATAGCCACACCGGCAATTAAAATAACCACAATACTGGACAGTCCTAAATAACGTTCTGCTTTTTGTAGTGCAGATCCCAGTTTAGGTCGGTCATCATAAATATCCATCAAGCGCTGTGAAGCCGTTAACTGAGGTTTAAGCCATTGCTTAAAATTAACGATATCCACTTCTGCGCCTGCAAACTGAAAGAAATGGTGCACATGACTACCGGGTTGTAATATTTTGGTCGCGGCTAAGTCAGCCACATTCATCATCACTCGCGGTGATAGGCTGTATAAGTCGCCACGCTTATCAGGTTCATAAGTAATAATATGGCTGACTAATAAAGGGAGTTCTCCTACTTGTAATGGGTCGCCTAATTTAAGCTGTAAAGCCGATAAAATACGCGACTCTACCCATGCCTCACCTTGTTTTGGACCATGTTGAAGTATTTGCTCCTGTGCATAAGTATCTTTACGGACTTTTAAAGTGCCATGTAGTGGGTAATTATCACTAACAACTTTAATGCCTGCCAGTAAAAACTGCTCATTCTCAATGAGCATGCTAGAAAATTCACTCGTCTGTGACTGTTGTAAATTAAGCTTGTCCGCTTGTTGTAGATAATGTGTTTTTATTAATTCTGGGCTGCTAACCACCAAATCAGCTGCTAAAAACTCCGCGGCTTGAAAATTCATGGTTCTATTCATGCGGTTGGCAAATAGACTAATCGCGGTCGAACTTGCGACAGCAATAATGAGCGCCAACATTAATAAAGTTAATTCCCCAGAACGACTATCGCGACGTAAAAACCGCAAAGCTAATTTTAATTTATTCATACAATACGCCCTGCACTTAGCTCTATCGTGCGAGCACAACGATTAGCCAAGCGTTGATCATGCGTCACTAACACCAAGGTCGTTTGGTTTTCTTTATTCAATTCGAACAGCAAATCAATAATATGTTCACCTGTGGTGCTGTCTAAATTCCCTGTCGGTTCATCAGCAAATAAAATTTTCGGATGAGTAACAAAAGCACGCGCTAAAGCGACGCGTTGTTGTTCACCGCCCGATAATTGATTGGGGATATGTTTTAGGCGATGGCTTAATCCAACTCGATCTAATAAATGCGTGGCGAGTGGTTTTGCTTGTTTGTCGCCAATTAACTCCAAAGGCAGCATGACATTTTCCAAGGCATTGAGGTTGGGCAACAATTGAAAAGACTGAAAAACAAAGCCAATCATTTTATTGCGCAATGCTGCGCGTTGATCTTCATTTAGCTTATTGAGTGATTGGCCAAATATTTCGATATTTCCTGATGTTGAACTATCTAAACCTGCCAATAAACTCAGTAATGTTGATTTTCCTGAACCGGATGCACCAATAATCGCGACACTTTCTGCAGGTTTAATCTTAAATCCGACATCTGACAAGATTGTTAAAGAACCTTCTATACTGTTAACTGTTTTGTACAGGTTTTCGACTGTAATAATATGTGAATTATTTTTTTCTAATGCGGAGTTAGTCATGTTTAAGTTTTTTTTGCTCGGGATTATCCTGTGTTTTTCATCATTAACACAGGCAAAATCAATTGTCGTTCTAGGGGATAGTATCAGTGCTAGTTATGGATTTGAAGCACAACAGGGTTGGGTCGCGTTAATGCAACAAAAAATTCAAGCGGATTACCCAGACTATACGATATATAACGAAAGTATTAGTGGTGATACGACGGCGGGTGGATTAGCGCGTCTGCCTAAGATCATCAAGAAATATCAGCCAGATATTCTTATGCTTGAATTAGGCGCTAATGATGGTTTACGCGGCATGTCTTTGACTGCGATGCAGAAAAATTTATCCGCTATTATCAAAAAGTCAAAAAAATCAGGTGCTCAAGTTTTGTTATTGAGTATGCGCATTCCTAGTAATTATGGCCGTCGCTTTACCGACATGTTTTATAACACTTATCAAAAGTTATCCACACAGCACGATATTCCTGTCGTGCCTTTTATCTTGGAAAATGTTGCTTTGAACAAAAGTCAGATGCAACGCGATGGGCTACATCCCAACGCACTAGCGCAACCTACCATTACCGAACATATCTACCCCTACCTGCTAAAACTACTCTAAAGCCTGTGGATAAGTCTGTGTTTTACGTGATGCGCTAATTGTTGTTAACTTGTTACTAATTTTTAAACGATCATTTAAGCACAGCTTAGCAACATTTTAATCTAAACTTAAACACACAATTATTGTTAAACTAAACAAATGATTTTTAGTTCAAAAAATGACTTATCCACAGAACTTTGTCTAGCTAATAGTAATAATAAGGTTATATATAAATAATTTTAATTTCTATTAGCGCGACACAAGTTCTTAAAAATATCAGAAATAATAACGTTTATAGGATTTTACTCAGATGGCATCAGATAACGAGAAAAGACAGAAGACCTTACAAAAAGCTTTAGCGATTAATTTGAATAATTGCCAGTATGGATCGATTGTTGAAATTGGAGCAGGACAAGAAGTTGCGAGAAACTTCTTTCAGGCAGGTGGCGCAGCAGGAACGATAGCTAAAACGCTGTCAGCTTATGATATGCAAGTTAGTGATAGTATTTATGGTGCAGAAGAATCAAAACGCTATGTAACACGTAGTCGTTTAATGAAAATGCTGGATAGGGAATATACCGCTGTTACTAACTTATTAACTGAAAGTCGCCCGAAAAATACGACATTCTTTTCTTATGCAGCAACGGTAACTGCTAAAAGTTATTTGCAAAAAAATGAATGCCACGGTTGGTTAGGAATTCGTTTACAACTTTATCCTGGCGCTGCTCCAAGTGATATTATCGTGCATGTGCGTATGTTGGATAACGATGGAGGTTCTCAGCAAGAAGCTTTAGGCGTGGTTGGGGTTAACTTAATTCATGCTGCTTTTCATTATTACTCTCAACCGAAAAAAATCATAGAATCTTTAGTGGATGATTTAGATCCTTGCCGTATTGAAGTCGATAGCATTAATTTTTCAGGCCCCTATTTTGAAGAAGTAGAAAATAGATTAATGAATTTGCACTTGGTGCACAGTAATCTAACGCATGCGATCATGTTTAGCCCGGAAGGTGAAGTCCAAGTTCCTAGTGAATTATTGTATAAGAAAAATATCTTAGTTATTCGTGGTACATTTACGCCATTAACTAATACTCATCAAGATATGGTGCAGTGTGGCCAGCGACACTTCAATCAAGTGGAAAATATTGATCCAGATAGAACGGTTGTTTTAGCTGAAATCACCATGGCGAGTTTAACCGTTGGCGATAGAATTGATGATGCTGATTTTCTTGCGCGAGTCGACATGCTTAATACCCAAGGTTATACGGTAATGATTTCTAATTATTTACGTTATTTCCGTTTACGCCAGTATTTTCGCCGTTATACGCAACAGCAGCTGGGTATGATTTTAGGTATTTCTAATTTGGATCTGATTTTTAGAGAAGAATATTACAATGGTTTAGAAGGTGGAATTTTAGAAGCTTTTGCTAAATTATTTCCAGATAATACGCGCTTATATATTTACCCGATTCATAGTGTTGAGCAAGATGAATTAGTGACTGTAGATACATTTCAGGCACCTAAAAAATTAAGTCACTTATATCAGCATTGTAAAGATAATGGCTATTTAGTAGGTTTGGACAATGTAGATGAAACTGTGTTGGATATTAATCCACACCAAGTATTGTTGGATATTAAAAAAGGTCGAGGCGAATGGGAAAACCAAGTACCAGAATCGATTGCTGAAATGATTATTAATAACAGACTACTTGGTTTTGGGTCTAACCGGTAATTTACAAGGCTGTTGGTATGGAGTTTATAGGTTGGGCAGGATTTTTTGCCCACCATTTGAAAAAATATCTGTGTTTGTTGTGGCTTAATGGTGAAAAACCTTGTTTTGCATTATTTGGTGGGCAAAAGAAAGCTGCCCAAAATAATTGATCCCGTTTTGGTATCTATGTATACTGGATTTTATGCGAATAATATCTAAAAGAACACTCAGGGAATTTTGGGAGTCTTCTCCGCAATATTCAGACTCTAAATCCTCATTGGAAGTTTGGCACGGCGAAACATTGAGAGCAACTTGGAAAACACCACAGGAAATAAAGGAGAAGTTTCGTACGGCAAGTATTTTGAAAAATAATCGAGTTGTATTTAATATTTCAGGAAATAAATATCGGTTAATTGTTTCTATTGATTATGCTCGTCAGGCTTGTTTTATTAGGTTTATTGGTACACATAAACAATACGATGAAATTAATGCGGAGGTAGTATGATGCAAATTCAACCAATTAAAACAGAACAAGATTACAATAAAGCTCTTGCAGAAATTGAACAATATTGGGGAGCAACTGAAGGTACTGAAGTTGGAGATAAATTAGATATTCTTTTAGTTTTAGTGGATGACTACGAAAGTATACATTACCCAATACTTCCACCTGACCCAATTGAAGCTATTAAATTTAGAATGGAGCAAATGAATCTTTCAAGAAAGGATTTAGAGCCTTATATTGGCGGGC
>CBDVDU010000144.1:0-6434 GCA_965372825.1 uncultured Gammaproteobacteria bacterium
TTCTCGCTCCCAAATTCTATTTGGGAGTGTATGCATAGAAGCTCTGCTTCGTATTTATACCTGTGGGTCTGTTTACCGGCTACTCCTTTTATTCTGGTATATTTTCCGGCATAGGCTTTACTTTCGGCGTTGATTTTTTCCATAAGCCATTAGTAGAAAAACACTGCCAGCCCCACTTAAGCCAATTTAATAAAGAAATTGCCAGCCATAATGACCAGACGAGCATCATAATTCGATAGCTAAGTAAGGGGATGGACACGACCGTAGCGGTGGGTAACATTGCATTACTTCGATCTTGATACCATTTTAGATGTTCTGCTGTCGATTGATTGCCGACAATTTGCATATCCGGTGAGCCTAATAATCCTTGTTCGACGGCAATAAATAAAATAGCGAGTGAACTTAAGGTCATGAATACTAAAAATATTTGCATTAAGTTGAAGCTTTTTGCGTTATCGTTGACTTGTTTTTTCCTTAGGCCTAAAGCAATCAACCAAGCAACGACCACTAGCGCAGCGGCAATCGGAATTTGACTGAGACCTATCAGTAGTAAAAACCAGTGCCAGTGTTTCAATGGTGTTAATTGAGCTTTTCCAAGAGCAAAAGCAAGTAGCACTAAGACAAAGACTAAGCCCCAGAATAACACGGCAGGACCAAATTTAGGCCCCATCGTCAGTAGTACCCAGCGATCTCGACCTAATAGGATATTTAAGTGTGTGTTAACACTTGCGCTAGCTAAATCGAGTGTAGGCGTAGTTAAGATACTCGATTGTTGGCTTACTTCGTGCCAGTTCAATTGATAATGCTGTTTGCCGGGTTCGACGGGTAAAGTAACGGCTTGCCCTTGCTGCCTAATCGCTTGAGTGATGCCATTAACGCTAACGGATTGTAGAACAGCATTCGGCGGTAAAGTGATGGTATGCTGGGTGCCTTTTGAACTACGTAGGTCTAATTCGAGACGTGATTCTTGAGTGCGCTTTCCCGCAGTGATTTGCAAGGTGCTTTTGTCGATGGTTAGCGTTTGCCCTTGCACTGCTTCAGGCCGAGTAATCGCTAAAGTAATCGCTTCATTTGGCCAAGGTCGCCATTCTGGTAGCCAATTCCCCGCTTGATTTTGATGATGTACGGCTGAAATCCCCGTACTTTGAATATGCCACATTGGACTAATATCTGCTCGCCATATTTCTGACCATTGATTCGTTGCAGGAGCGACCAAATGAATTTGTGCGCTTTTATTTAAGAGAGATTGCCACTTTATGCTTTGTTGATTGGCGCTTATATGTACTAATGCGTAGCCGTCTTCACTACGTATATGTGAGCTGGTAATTGATTCATTTTTAATTAAAGGAACTTTTAAGGAAATTGCCGCGGGCTCTTTGGAAAGTCTAATAACTCGCGTTGTGATATGCCAATCTAGCCCTAAGTGCAGTGTGCGTTCAATTTGAATAAAGGGCGGGAGAATATTTGAACTCAGCGTAGGGAGTGCATTTTTTTTCTCTGCCGCTGTTTGTAGACGGGTAAAGTGTAAGTTATTTTCGGCGGCACCATTGGGCTTTAGGCCTTCCAGTGACCACTGTTGAATGCTGTGCGTGATGTGCTGAGGTTTTAATGGTAAGGGCAGGGTAAAACTATTTTGTCGTGGTGCCGCACCTTTTAATGCAACGCTATGAATGCCAGGCTCTAAGCTTAGCCACAGGATGCCTTGATTATCGCGAATAATTGCGTGAGCTACGGCCTTATTTACTTTAATTTCCTTAGGGTGCCAGTTTTTTAGTTCTGCAGGCAGTGGGATAGCAACAGTTTCTTGCACATGTACTTGCAAATCGAGTTGTAAAGCCGTGTCTGTGAGGACGATATGCATCGCCGGTATTTGCGCGCAGCTTGGTAAGCAGTCTGGCGCTTTAAGTAGGCGTTGTTTTAATTCATTTAACAGCTCTGGACTAGGATAATCTGCATGTACTGGCGTTATTGGTAGTAATAAGAAGATTAGCAAGCTGAGGCTTAATATTGAGTTGGGTAATTTAAAGGCAAAACGTTTATTAATAAGCTCTAACATCAGCAAGCATAAAATAACCAGTAATGCGACGCGTAAGAAATTAAGTAACATGCTGGTTGTTGGGGTTAAATACCAAAGTTCAATTTGTTGTTGACTGTTTACACTACCATTCCAAGACAGCGGAATGCTTGTCCATTGCCATTGCGGTAAACCGGGACCGGTTTGTAAGTTGGCTTTCGGATCTATGCGTTTAAAGTTAGGTGCCGGCGCTTGTGAATAGCTAGCGCTTGCGAAAACACTACGTTTGCCGGCATAAGAGTTTTGCATGGATTTTTCTTCATCCATGAGCATATCCATCATAGGGACAGGTTCTTGGTGTTGAGAAGCTCCAGCACTAATCGACTGCCATGGCTTTTCTAGTTGTGGATAAAGTCCTGTTCTGACTTGTTGAATAAGAAAAGGAATGCTGATAATGAGCAATACTAACCAGCAGCTAGAGCGGTAAAATTTTATCAGACGTAAGAAGTTACCTTGAGGTAGTACTTTGATTAATGAGATGGCTGCTAGAATATTTAGCCAAACAAAGCGTGGCGCACCGGCTTCATGCCAAATTAAAGCTAAGGTGATTAAGGCAAATAAGCCCCAGTAATTATTCCATAAGCGGCTGACAGCCAGTGCCGCAATCAGTACTAAAAATAAATCTAACAAGGTCCAGCGGGTAATCCAGCTATTCGGCACATTATCTACGCCACTGACGGCTAATAAATGCCAGCCGGGGGGTAAATGCACAAAGGCTTTAACATGGTTAAATTTTTCTTGCCAACCGACAGCGCTGAATTCAGAAATAGAATGCGTTAGACGGCTGTCGGCGGTTAGTTGTAAGTGTCCTTTTCTGAGTTCTACTCCTTCAGTTTCGCTGTTAGGTAAGCGCGTAATAAGTTGCGTTTGACCGTTTAAGTCGACATGCCCCAACTGGGTTTCAGGCAAACTATTGAGCCGCCAGCCGTGGGTTATTTTTCCGCTAATTGTATCTTGAATGGTGTAACCGGTTCCTGAAAAATCTAGCCATAAGTGGCGCGTAATAGACAAATTATTCGGCTCAGGCTCGGGATCGCCGCGTCTAATGAGATTGAAGTGCATGTTGTCGCCTTGCTTAACTAAGAAGGCGGGGAGTTGTCGCCATTGATTAGGGACATTGCTTTGGCTTGGATCTATTGCAATAACTTGGCTTACTTCGACGAGTCGTTGATAGGTTTTTGCAGCAAAACTCCAAACTTCAGACGCAGGCCAGTCTGGGTTCTTAATGTTTAAGCTAATATCGCGTAGTTGCTCTGGGTGGCGTGCTGTTAACTCGATTTGCCAGCGACCTGGGCGAACCTGGACTAAAAGACTGCCATCTTTTTCAAGTCTAGCAGGTAGGCGACTATTGAGGTTAATAGGGATAAAGCCTTGTAACAATGCATAAGGTAGTTTGATTTCTCGCTGTTTGCCTGAAACTTGTAGAGCAAGATGAGTGACAAGCTGCAAAGGAATGTCATCGACGACTTTTCTAAAGACTTGTAAGTCCAGTTGGTTTGGTGTGCTTGTAGGCTTAATATTGCCTGTATCGCTGGCTCTTAGCCAGAGCTTATTATTTTTTATGGTCGGTGAGGGGATATCTTTACCTAGTATCTTAACCGAGATAAGTCCAGTTTGTGCTGGAATACTTAAGCTGTCTGGTATGTTGGGCCAGAAAAACTCACCTTGAATATGATATTGTCCTGCGGAGAGCTTTATTGCGGGACTATTATTATGTTTGATCACGATAGCCGGCTTATCATTAACGCTTACGTTTTGTGGCCAAAAGCTGTTGTTGCCAGGAAGGCTTATATAGCTGTCATTATAAACTTGCCAATGACTGCTGAATTGGCCTTGCTGCTTGTTAAGCGTTAAGTTTAATTGGCTAGGCCAAGCGCAGTATTTTTGTCGGTGGTTATTGTAAAAAAAAGGACATGGGTACTGAGAGGAGCCCTCCAGAACCCAATTTACCCAAGGCTCTAAAGGTTTGGGGATGTCGGTATTAGCGTATATTGGGGAGAGGGTAAAGAGAACAAATAGCCAGATTAGTCGCGTCATAAGGAAACCCTACATAAAAACCATTGTGTTAATGGATTCTATACTAATCAAGGGCGGCTGTAAGGGCTTTTTGTGTAGATAAGGAGTAAAAAAGGGCACCGTTAGTTAATAGTGATTAACTAACGGCGCTTATATGCGGATTAATGTTTGTGCTTTTCTTCGATCATTTGATCAATAAGTTGCATAACGGTTGCACTGGCACGCTCAGATTTTTCCATTCCGCTAACGATATTATTTAATACTTCTTGGTCATCTTTCCAGTTTTGGCGAGAGAATGCATAAGCCTGTTGGGTAAATGTATGTACTTCTTGATGAGGTGTTGATAATTGTGCATAAGCACTAGTATGGCGGAAATTATCATGCCCTAAGCCTTCGTAGTACCATTTTCCCAAGCGGCAGTTATGGTTATCAACATTAATTGCATCAGCCTGAGGGCAGCTATGCTCTTCTTCAATAGCGAGATAACCATTTTGCTTGTAAATAATATGATCAAGCTTGGTCAGTAAGCCAAATGATTTATCTTTAGAATAAGAAATATAAGCAATAGATTCTTTGGCTGAACTAGAGAGGCTGGAAAATTGTCCTTTAAAGGCTACGACTTGTTCCATAATATTTTGAGATAAATCAGCCGAAGAGTTGGCTTTGGTATTCATCTGACTTACGCGTTTATTAAATGAGTCTAACGTTTTAGTCACTTCTAGTGCTGCATTTTTAGTATGTTCAGACAGATTTTTAACTTCTTCGGCAACGACAGCAAAGCCTCGTCCATGCTCACCTGCTCTAGCAGCTTCAATAGAAGCATTCAATGCTAGCAAATTAGTCTGATCAGCAATGCCAGTAATCATAGATAAAGAGTCAGTCACTTTGCGACTATCTTCAATTAAAGCGCTAATGACATCGGATACTTCATGGATTGTATCGTTAATATCAGTTAAAGAGTGACTAATATCATCAACAGTAGAGAGGCTGGCATCGGCATTACGGCCTGTGTCATTGGCAATGTTTTCAACCTTCTGCATTTGATCGGTAATATTGATAAGGTCTTGCTGATTGACTTTTAAGTTATCCAGTAAATTAGAGGTATTTAGGCTGTGTAAATTTGCCGAAAGTTTGTTTTTAGTCATTAATACTGCATTCTCACCCATTAAATTCAAGGCGTTATTAATGTTGGTGGCGGATTGCTTAAGTAAGCCAGGGAAGCCATCGGCAAGCACGTAGCGGTCATGATTGCCTTTGGATGCATGTGAAAAAGAGGCGTTTACTTCTTTAAAATAAGACTCCATGATGTCCAGCATTTCATTGAGCTCCCAAGCAACTTTTCCTATTTCTCCAAGACCCTTGGTGTTAGTGATGCGGTGATAGAGCTCACCTTGATTGGTTTTAAGTAAAATTTCTTGAATATGATTCAGGACTTTTAATGTCGTACTAACGGAAGAAAAAATAAACCAGGCAATAAAAATGAGTGCAATGCAGGGCACAAGAATGAGCCATGAAAAGCCATGAAGATAAAAATGAATAGCAAAAATTAATAAGCTGAGAAAAATGATACCGCTAATTGCATAGGTGACTTTAGCGTTAAGAAAGGGGATATTCGCACTCGAATTATTATGTGCAGACATATTAAAGCCCATTAGGTTTGTAAAGGTTTAAAACAAGGTTGTTGTAATTTGCTGCGCCGGTAGAATTAACGGTATCAATTAAATAAGCTAAAGATTTATTGGGCGCATCTCTAGTGGAGGACTGTCTCTCTATAGCGAGCATCTCTTTATATATGGGCGCGATAATATTAAGTGCAGACTCGGGTGGGTTACGGCGTACGGAATAATAGCCTTTTAGTTTGCCTTCTTTATCGTAATCGGGAGTAATATTCGCAAACACCCAATAAAAGCTGCCGTCAGAACATAAGTTCTTGGCAAAGCCAAAGAACTCCTCGCCAGATTTAAGAGTGTCCCACATAAATTGGAATACGCCACGAGGCATATCAGGGTGACGAATGATATTATGTTGTACGCCTAATAAGTCAGACTCTGGGAAGCCGCAAATTTCCATAAAGATCCGGTTAGAGTAGGTAATTCGTCCAGAAGTGTCGGTCTTAGAAACGATGAAGTCGTTGGCACCTAGTTTTTTTTCGTGATTTGTTGGCGTGATAGATAGTTTCATGGCGTACTCACAGTCATTACATTAAGAGGCATTATTGCACTAAATAGCTGTAGATAGAATATCGGCGGCAAAGAGGATTACTTTAAAAGCGAAGAAATCGCAGAAAGATAAAATAAAGTCTTGACCCGGATGGATAAAGCGGTAAAATAGCCAGCTCTTCAAC
>CBDVDU010000145.1:0-6434 GCA_965372825.1 uncultured Gammaproteobacteria bacterium
TAGGTATCTACACAAGTCTAAAAGCCTTCTCCAGCGGGAGAAGGTTGGATGAGGGGAAATAGATAAAGCTTTGTTCTCTTCAACTGTAGCGGGGATAGTCGTTCCAAACTTCCCGTATTCCACAAGCTCCATATCGGGCTACAAGAGACTTTCGTTTTAAGCTGACAATTATACGTAACCAGAAAAAGTTATGTAGATACCTATGCTCCAAAGGGAAAAGGTTGATGAGGGGCGTTATAAATGCATGATTTTATTCTCCGTACCCAATCCCAATACGAGAGGGCTAAAGTCAACAGCATTGACCCAGTCGATGTGACTACATCTTAATTAAATACGAGCTAGTTGCTGACAGCCCCTGTCATTTTTGTCATGACAGTCTGCCAAAAATGGCAGTTATTAAAGATGCAGGTAAATTCAGTAGAGAAAAGAACAATATTTATGGTGTGGGTGTTTTTTATATTGGCTTCAAGTGCTTATGTGTTTTTTCTCTCGGGTTGTTACATAATGTAAAAGCGATTTAGATTTGGCATAATTACTGCTGTATCCATTGATAAGAGTTTTGTCTTTTCTAAATGGATGGAGTAAGTAATGAAAGAAATAATAATTTTAGCCATAATAGTAGTAAGTAGCTTTCTTTTTATAAATGGCCTGCAAGTAAGTGGATTGCAAGCTGTAGATGCTGAAAGTTTTGGAGTAGTTCATGCTATTACAGAGAGTAATAAAGATTTTATACCGAGTGAAAATAATGAGCTAAGCTCTTTTATTCTAGGGGTTATCGCTCTTATTGTTGCTTGTTTTTACTTTATTAGAAAACATGAAGCAATCGCTAAAAAGCATCAAGACTTAATACATAAGCACTAAATTCGGATACCAACTTAAAGCAGGACAAATATTCATGTAAAAAAGGGTGGGCAGTTTCTTTTGCCCACCATCAAGGCTGCGCCACGGTGGGCAAAAGAAACTGCCCACTCGATTTATAAGTTGTCCCGTCTTAAAATGGTAGCCCTAAATTCTAGTGATTAAAATTAGGGGACTTAGCGGTGGTAGTACTAGCTCGGTCTACGTGGTTAACTATTTCAATAGCTGGACAAACTGTTCAGCTGGAATAGGCTTACTAAAATAATAACTTTGAATTTGATCGCAGCCTTTTGATTTCAAGGAGTCCATATGTTCTTTTGTTTCAACGCTTTCAGCAATGAATTTTAAGCTCGATGGGCAGGTTTTATACCCACCAAATTAACTCAGTAGCAATTCTTTCCTAATCAAACCCAATAGTATATTTAATATCACCACTTTGAGTTGAACCGGCACGCGTTTCTATGCTGATATGTTCGGTTAACTGATATTCCACGGCTAACTGCATTTGCGCACTCAGTATATCGACGATATATCTGACCATTAAATCAGGTGCAATACGCTTACCTACGACCATCGAATTTTGTCCTACGGCAGTACTCTTAACATCAAATTCATCAACGCCAACTGCGCCCATGACCGCATCAACATAATCGCTGCCTAACCCTAAAGCTGCTTTAGCCAATAGCGCTGCATTGCTACCGCCACTTTTACTTAATGGGCCGCCGGTCAACAAATACGCTAAAGACTCACTTTCGCTTAATGCTGGGTTGGTATAAACAGAGGAGGTGGGTTTACTTAGCATGCCGGTCAAGCTCAGATAAGCAACGGTCTTATCATTCCAGTCACTGGCTTGACGAGAGGCAATAATATTAATGCCGGTATTGCTTATATCGCCTGCAAATAATAACTGTCCTTTTTCAATCGTTAGATCTTGGCCGTAAGCCTTGTAGGTGGCATCTAGTAAAGTGAGTTGATTGTATAATTTGAGTTCATTATTCATCAACTCGGCACGTAAACGCCCTTGTAAACGCGACTTCAAGCCAAAACCTTCGATAGAGACAGCATCGCCCATTTGGATGAAAATATTCATGTCGATAGGGTAGGGCAAAGGCTTTACTGTAATGACCTCTTCGTTAATTACGAATTCATCTTCACTTAACTGCACTGAGCCTTCGGGCAAAGTGGTAAAAACTAAAGTGGCTTTAGGTACAAGTACTTCACCTCTAATTTTTACGCCTTGTTTATTGCCAGAGAAAGTTAGGTCAGGCGATAGCCAAGCCTGCATTTCTGGCAATTGTAAGAGTTGTAAATTGTCGCCTTTCACGGTTATCTTATATTGCAGTTGATCGCTTGAATAATGATCAAGGTTGCCTTCAATTACTAATGGCTTATCAGCAATATTAGCTCGACCTTTTAAAAACAGTTGCTGCTCTTGGCCATGCGTTAAGTCGATATTTAACTCGCTTAGTTGTATGCCGGCATCTCGCACGTTAAATTTAACATTTTCTAAGTGTACTTGTGTGCCTTTTAAATCTGGTGCAGACAATGCTCCCTGCAAGCGTACATCGGCATTAATGCTGCCTTCAATGTCACTTACGGGCTCAATCAGTCTATTTAAAAAGCCAAGATCATCGACTTGTATATTCAGCTTGCCATCAACTTTTGCGTTCGCCATTTGCTCTAGCCCTAGCATGTTTATTTGCCCGGCTATGCGCTTTGCTGCATCTAACTCGATAGAGATATTGGATTGCAATTGATCAGAATCAAGCTTGGCAGTTAGCTGAGCACCTTTAAAATCAAACTTCTGCGCTCCCAATTGTTCGTGTGCCAATTTAATCGAGCCAGGATCAAGGCTAATAGAAATATCGCCCTGTAAACTATCCTGTTTCAATAAAGAAAATTCACTATTCAGCGCGCTATTAAGCTCTAGATTGTCTGGCATCCATGTAGAAAATACCGATAAGGCGAGCTGTTTTATCGAACCGTTTATTCTTTGGCCAGAGCGCAGTTCCGGCTTAGCATTAATGCATAATAATGCAGTGCCGGCTAATTGAGCTATGCACAGGTCGGCTTGCACTTGCACAACATCCTGCTTAGCAAACAGTAACTTTAAAGGTGTTGACTGAATTAATCGCCAATCACCAATAGGGCTTTCTAGTATTTGTAATTGCTCTAGCTCGCCTTGCCATGATGTTTGTGGCTTTAAGTCACCACTTAAAGCAAGTTCTAGCTTACCTTGAGAGCTTGTTACTTTGGCACTTATCTTATGATGTGCAAGCTGCCCGGTACTGTGTAATTCAAGCTTTTCTATCTTTAATCCAGGTAACGTAATTTGCTGTGCCTTAACATCTAAATCCAATTGTCCAGCACCCACGCTAACAAAATTAGCCTTCACTTGAAGCGCGCCTATTTTTTGTTCTTGAAAGCTCAGCCCATCAGAATGTAAGTCTAATTGCACGCTCGGCTTGGTTAATAAACCTTGTAGCCCACCTTGCGCAAACAGCGATCCATTCAAGTCTGGATGTAACTCGTGTAAATTTGCCGCGTCTAGTTTAAAAGTTAGGGCATTTTTAGCTGCTAAAGTTCCTTGTAGGGTCAGCTGATTAGTGCCCACACTGAGATTTAACTGTTCAATGTTAGTGGTTTCTGGCTGGTAACGAATATCTGCCGTGCCATTTAGTGCTTTACCTATAAGCACGCCATCTAAACGATTAATTTGCACACGAATATCTTGTTTTCCGGCTAGATTACCTGACAGCTTCGCATCTAAATTTAATTCACCCGGATAACCAGCTGGTACCGAGGCTAGCTGAATATTTTTTGCTGACAACTGTAAGTAACTCGCAATACTTTCTGTCCAACTGATACGGCCCTTGCTGTTTATATTTCCCTGTAATGCTTCTAGGCTTAAATCACTTAAAGTAAGCTGTTGGGTATCGCCTTGCCCCTCTAAATGCAATTTCCCTAGCGGAAAATCTTTAGCAAATAATGTCGAATCCAAGGTCAGCGCATATTGGTCTGCTGTTCCTTTTAAGTTCAGTTGCGCATTCTCACTGGCATACTCTTTAGTGCCTTGCAACGGCCATTGCAGAGTGGTCCAAGTCATTTGAAAATCAAAGCTCGGAACGCCTTCAGTGAGTTGCATCCAGCCTTGTGCATGTACTTTGCTGGGCGTCTGTAAATCAGCAGTTAGGTGGATTTTGTCAAGATTACCGTGCGCGGAAACTTGTGCTTTTATCTTAGCTAAATCGGGGACTGATTTGGCGATAGTGAGGTCAAGTTTAAATGGCAGTTGCGCGTTAACTAACAGTTCTCCTGTGCCATTCAATTGAACAATGTCACTATCAAAAATAAACTGACTAAGTCGTAATGATTGTCCTTGATACCATAAAGCCAGATGTATTTTCTTAACTAAATGTATGGTCTTTTGCTGCTTGATTTGTAACTCATTTAACGTGAAATCCTGAATTTCAAACGTTACCGGCATGACAAACTCAGTTGACTCTGTTTTTTCTTCTTCTGGGGAAGTGCTTTCCTTGAGGACGACATCAACACCGGAAGCCTGTAACGATTCAAATAGTACGTGTTTATCGAACAAATTTGCCAGTTTGTAACGATAAGCAATCGAATCGATATTGACATCAGCCCTCTCTGAACGGTAGCTGAAGTTATGCAGCTGCATCTCGCCTAAGAGTATACCGTCAACTTTTTCTATGCTTACTTCAGGCACTAGGCTGACTGCTTGTAATACTAGCCAGCTATTAAATTTAGGGCTATAGACTAACAATGCTAGTAGCAAACTAATAAGGAAAAGAATGCTCACGAATACAGCTAAGCCAATCTTAAGCAAGGTATTCATAAGGCTGTACTTAAGCTAAAGTGAAAATGTACATCGCCGACATCTTCAGAAGGTACTGCAATATCAATGCGCACGGGACCAACAATGGAATACCAGCGTACACCTAAGCCGACACCCAATTTCACATTCATCGTACTGGTAAAAGCATCGCCTGCATCAATAAAAGCCGCGATACTCCAGTCATCAATAATTTTTTGTTCATATTCCAAGCTGCCCGTGACCAAATAACGGCCACCGATAACATCACCAGACTCATTGCGCTCACCTATGCTTTTATAATCATAACCACGCACACTATTGTCTCCCCCAGCATAAAAGCGATAACTACTGGGTAAATCGGTAAACGCATCAACTGCGGTAGCGCCTAAATCCGTTTTGGCAATAATACGCCCGCCCCAAAAAGTTGAATAAGCCATTTTCAGGTTAAACCGAGTCTGAATAAAACTAACGCTAGAGGCAATGCTACGATGCGCTGCATTAAGGTCCAGCATATATTTATAGCCATCTAAATACATGTCTTTTTTCTCTGCTCTAATATTAGAAATGGCAATACCAGGCACTAATAGAAACCGTGTTTGAAAAGGGTCGCTATTGCTGTTACGAAAGCGTTCAGCAACAAATTTTAATTGCTCAGACAACACCAATTGTCCATAAAAGCGATTGGATAATCTGGCACCCACTTCAATTTTCTGACTATCGACGTTTGTCGTATCTTCATAAGTGATGCCAGAAAAAAATGACAATCGATCTTTTAATGGGTTGTTATACGGCAGTACATACTCCATGATGAAGTGCGATTTTTTTAAGGATAAATTGAGGTCGGCAATAAATTGATGCCCATTTTTATTCAGGTACCTGTTTTTATAGCCTGCACTGATACGAAAGCCTAAATCTGTATCATAACCGACACCGGCTGACAGCGCATGTCGTGGGAGGTTTTTTAAATTAACGGCAAGAGGAGCATAATAACCTTCAGCTTGTTCACGTAAATATTTCAATTGCACATTTTTATAATACCCATAGGTATCGAATAATTGATGTGCCTCAACTATCTTTTCCCGATCATAAGCTTCGCCCGGCTCAATCTGTAAAAATTTACGAGTAAATTCAGGATCAAGTGCATTCTCTGCAATATCAATACGGCTAATGTAATAGCGACTTCCTGTTTGTAGATGTAATTGAATCTGCGCAGTGTTGTTGATTAAATCGACGGCAAGCCGCTTAAGCTCATAATGATTATCAAAATAACCTTTTGCCTCAGCCTGTGCTTGCAAGCTAGATTTTAATGTTTCATATTGCCTATGATTAACAATACTGCCAATCTGGATGCTTTTTTTTTGTAACAACTCAGCAAAGAATGGCTCTTGCGCTCCCGCGCCTAATACCTGAATATCCAGCTCACTAATCAGCATAGGAGAGCCGAGCTGTATATTAAATGCACTCGCCCAGCAGCCTTCTTCCCAAGTTAAAGATTTTTGTATTTTCGGATGATAATAACCTAAAGCGCGTACGGCCTTTTCGATTTGCTCAGGTGATTTATCAAATAGGCGTTTAATTTTCCATTGTGGAGTTTCACAGGTTTCTTTGCTTAATGCTAAATAAGCGCGCGCATTGGTTTCTAACTCAGAAGTTAAGCCGGTAATGCTGATTTCTGGAGAGGCATAAATAACGTCAGAAACGCTTAATTGAATAAGTAATAATCCAATAGAAAAAAAGC
>CBDVDU010000146.1:0-6432 GCA_965372825.1 uncultured Gammaproteobacteria bacterium
GAGCGTTTTCTTGCGAAACCCATCATTCTGCGTGAGGTTGATGGGTTTCATTGCGCGCCTAAAAACAGGCACTCCATTCTACCCATCCTACATGAATGTTAAATTAATTTTTATTAGGTACTTATTTTAAGCGGCAAGCACAAATTATTTTGGAATAATCAATGGCTAAGCTGTATTATTAGACGCTTAATTCTAAGTCTAGTGAAATGGTGCTATGGAACAGAGAAAAAGACCGCTTTCCCCTCATTTACAAGTCTATCGTTTACCCTTAACCGCTGTTGTTTCTGTTACCCATAGAATGACGGGTGTGTTGTTGACAGCTGGCTTGATGTTATTTGTTGTCAGTTTAGCAATGATTCAATGCGGTGCGAGTAGCTTTAATGCTATGCAAACCTTTATTCAGCAGCCTTTAGTCGAAATCACGCTATGGCTAATGATTTACGCCTTATTTTTTCATTTATGTCATGGTATACGGCATTTATTCTGGGATGCCGGTGAAAGCTACGACAAGCTATTAATGAATTACTATATTATTTTAGAGTTGTTTGGCTCGGTGGCATTAACGGGCATAAGCTTTTTATTTGTACAAATAGGAGGCTAATTATGAAATATCAAACTCCTCTAGCGAAAGCGCGCGGATTAGGGTCTGCTAAAAGTGGTACTAAACATTGGTGGATGCAGCGAGTTACCGCAGTTGCTTTAATTCCTTTATCTTTCTGGCTAATTCTCTTTGTTCAACAGTTGTTTCATGCCTCTTACCCTGAAATAAAGCAGTGGCTGGTTAGTCCGCTGAATTTCACTCTATTAATTGCTTGGGCTTTTGTTGGCTTTTATCATGCAGCTTTAGGTTTGCAGGTGGTTATTGAAGATTACTTAAGTCCTGAGTGGTTGAAAATTGTCACTATTTGGCTAGTCAAATTGACTTTTATGGGGGCGGCGATTGCTGCGCTGGTTTTTGCTATTCGCATCGCTATTTCAGTAGGCTAAAAATGAAAGATAAATATAAAATTATTGAGCATGAATACGATGTCGTGGTCGTTGGTGCGGGTGGTGCGGGTTTACGTGCGACTTTTGGCATGGCAGAAAAAGGCTTAAAAACTGCCTGTATTTCTAAAGTATTTCCAACACGCAGTCATACTGTTGCCGCGCAAGGCGGTATTAGTGCCGCTTTAGGTAATAATGGCGAAGATGATTGGCGCTGGCATATGTACGATACTGTCAAAGGTTCGGATTGGCTGGGTGATCAGGATGCGATTGAATATATGTGTCGTGAAGCAATCCCCGCGGTTTTAGAGTTAGAGCATTATGGCGTGCCTTTTTCGCGTAATCCCGATGGCAAAATTTATCAGCGTGCTTTTGGTGGTATGACTACGCATTTTGGCGAAGGCACAGCGCAACGCACTTGTGCGGCTGCAGATGTTACGGGTCATGCGATCTTACATACTTTATATCAGCAAGCATTAAAGCATGAGGCTGAGTTTTTTATTGAATATGTAGTGCTTGATTTAATCATGGAAGAAGGTGTTTGTCGTGGTGTCTTAGCCTGGTGCTTAGATGATGGCTCTTTGCATGCCTTTAAAGCACATACCGTAGTTTTAGCAACGGGTGGTTATGGGCGTTGTTATTTTTCAAGCACTTCGGCACATACAGTGACGGGCGATGGTAGCGCGATGGTTTTACGTGCCGGTTTACCTTTACAAGATATGGAATTTATTCAGTTTCATCCCACCGGTATTTATGGCGTGGGCTGTTTAATTACTGAAGGCGTGCGTGGCGAAGGCGGTTATTTAACCAACTCTGAAGGTGAGCGCTTTATGGAGCGTTATGCACCACATGCCAAAGATTTAGCCTCGCGCGATGTGGTCAGTCGTGCGATTACTATGGAAGTCAATGCGGGTCGTGGTGTAGGAGACAATAAAGACTGTGCTTTTTTACATATCGAGCATTTAGATCCTGAGCTGATACATGAGCGTTTACCGGGAATTTCTGAAACGGCACGCGTCTTTGCAGGTGTTGATGTCACTAAAGAGCCGATTCCGATTATTCCAACTGTACATTACAATATGGGCGGTATTCCCACTAACTATAAAGCGGAAGTGGTGACTTTAAAGGACGGTAATCCTGATGCTGTGATTCCGGGATTAATGGCCATAGGCGAAGGAGCTTGTGTTTCGGTGCATGGCGCGAACCGTTTGGGCTCTAATTCATTATTGGATATTGTCGTATTTGGGCGTGCGGCCGCGATACGTTGTGCCGAATTAATTAAACCTGGAACGGCACATAAACCTTTGGCAGAAGGTGCATATGACGCTGCTTTGGCGCGATTTGAGAAAATCCGTAATGCTGAAGGGAGCTTGAAAGTCTCTGAAGTCCGTTTAAATATGCAGCACACCATGCAAAATCATGCAGCGGTTTTTAGAACGGCTGATATTTTGGCAAAAGGCGAGCAAGAAATTGCCAAGGTACGTGATTCATTTGCAGATATTAAAATTAGCGACCGTTCTTTAATCTGGAATACGGATCTAGTGGAAGCACTAGAATTAAATAATTTATTGGATTTATCCTTAGTAACGATGGGCGCGGCGGCAAACCGTACAGAAAGTCGTGGCGGACATGCGCGCGATGATTTTCCAGAAAGAGATGATAAGCAGTGGTTAAAGCATTCCTTATTATGGATTGAGAATAATAAAGTGACAATCGATTACCGTCCTGTACATATGTATACCTTAACCGATGATGTTGAGATGATTCCACCGAAAAAGAGGGTCTACTAATGGTCGAATTTACTTTACCCAAGAATTCAAAAGTACAGAAAGGTAAGTATTTTCCGGCGGCTAAAGGCGCGACACGAATTAAACGTGTGGAAGTCTACCGCTGGGATCCAGATACTGATGAGAATCCCCGTATTGATAGTTATGAAATTGATTTGGATCAATGCGGTGCGAAAGTTTTAGATTTAATTATCAAAATTAAAGATGAAGTTGATAGTAGCTTAACTTTCAGACGCTCTTGTCGTGAGGGTGTATGTGGCTCTTGTTCGATGAATGTTAATGGTAAAAATACCTTGGCGTGTATTAAGCCAATATCAGAGATTAAAGGCATGGTGAAAATTTTTCCACTGCCGCATATGGATGTCGTAAAAGATTTAGTTGCGGATATGACGCATTTTTATGCGCAATATTCATCGATTAAACCGTGGATAAAAACGCAAACCCCAGCGCCGGCCGATAGTGAGCGCTTGCAGAGTGTTGAAGAGCGTAAGCAGTTAGATGGTTTGTATGAGTGCGTATTGTGCGCATGTTGTTCGACTAGCTGCCCAAGCTATTGGTGGAATAGTGAGCGCTATTTAGGGCCTGCAGTATTATTACAAGCGTATCGCTGGATTAATGATAGTCGTGATGAAAACATCGGCGAACGATTAGATGAATTAGAAGATCCATTTAAACTGTATCGCTGTCACACGATTATGAATTGCACTGATACTTGCCCGAAAGGCTTAAACCCCGCAAAAGCTATTGGGGAAATTAAGAAGATGTTATTAGTTAGGCAAGAAGGTTAAACGTTGAGCTCAGAGTTAAAGCGTTTGCGCTGGCAATGTCGGCGCGGCGCTAAAGAGTTGGATGCGGTTTTGTGCCTTTATCTTGATGAAAGTTATGAGTTAACTGGTAGTGCTGAGCAGTCTTTGTTTATACAATTACTAGCTTTAGAGGATGATCAGTTGTTGGCTTATTTTTTTGCTAATGTCACCCCAGAAACAGAAGGATTAAAGCAACTTGTCAGTAAAATCCGAAGCACCTTTATGGGTTGACGTTAAGCAATCACGTTATTTGCTTATTTTAATTATATTTACACATAGTTTAGCTATAATTAATATATTAATGCTGTCTACCGTCTTGTGGTTGAAGTGCGGCTTTATTTTGTTGGTTTGCTGGAGTCTGTATTTTCAGTTACATCGCTATAAGCAAGGATTTTATCTATTTACTTTAAAGCATAGCGCTGAATTTTCTTGGCAGTTATTGGGTAAAGCTGATTTCGTAGAGGTACAAATTTTAGGCTCTAGCGTGGTCAGTGAATGGCTTATTATTTTACACGTACAGATTGATAAGAAGCGGCGAAGTTTATTGGTTTTCCAAGATGCTGTGCCTGCAGAAAGATACCGGCAGCTTAGAGTTACTTTAAAAATTACATCGCTGACAGAACGATAAGTTCAGGGCGTATAATGATCTAAGCATCATTAAAATTAGGATACATAGAGTTATGTCATCTACTCAACTCATGCAGTTGGAAATTTCTAAATTAAAGAATTTACCGCCTTTACCTGAGGAGAGTGCACGTATTTTAACAGCGCTTAATGACCCTGATATTGAGTTAGAAAAACTGGTTGATTTGTTATCAACATCGCCTATTCTTGTCGGGCGATTGTTAGGCTTGGCAAATTCTGCTTATTTTGGTTACCCAGGTACAGTTACTAGCTTAAAAGTCGCCATTATTAATGTTTTGGGTTTGAAGTTGGTTAAAAGCCTTAGTTTAAGTGTTTTGCTTGGTACTGCTCTGGATAGTCGTCGTTGTAGTCATTTTGAGCCGGAACGGTTTTGGCTTAATACTTTATTAACGGCTGTTAGTACTCAAAAATTAGCCATGCTAATAAAGCAAGAATCTTTAGACCCATCGCTAGCCTATACTTCTGGTATTTTGTTACATATTGGATTATTAGCTGCAGTACATGTTTATCCTGAACAGATGGAGCAATTATTACTGTTAGAGAAAAAAGATGAATTTACTTTGGATGAGCTTATGGTTCAGGGTTACGCGATTGATCAATATCAGGTGGGAGGCTATTTATTAGAGCGCTGGAAATTACCTGATGTCTTTCAACAGGTGGTGAAGCATTATATGGATGCCGACTATCAGGGTGAAGTTTTACCTATGATTAGCTTATTGAAGTTGGCTAATGTCTTGGTAAGAATGATGCGCCATGATGATGAGGCTATATCTAGGGAAGGTCTTGCTTTAATGCAAACTTTAGGAATAAAAAAATCAGGAATATTAAGTATTAAAGTAGAAATATCTGAAAAAATGGATGATTTGAACGCATTAGTAAAATCGATGACAGGTAAATAAATCTATGGGATTTAAGGATGTAGGTGAGGTCGATATGCTCGATTTTCAAGATATACTGGTTGACTTGTTGAATTCATTATCAGTAGTCAGAAGCTTATCTGAAATAGAGAATCATCAGCATAATACCAGCGAAAAAGATTTGGTATTAAATGCACTGAATATCTTAATTAGCAACCAAGATATGGAGCGCTGCTCTTTTTTTATTAAAACTAAAGATGATTGTCTGGTTAATTTAACGGGCCTTAGTGCTGGCGAAGCATCAAGTGGTGAGCATGGGGAGCATAGCCCAGTAACATTCAAAATGGGTGAAGGGATTATTGGTTTAGCTGCACAATTAGGCGAACTACAAAATTGTCCTGACTGCCATAATGATGAGCGCTTCGCTTCTGCGGATAAGGCATTTGTCCCTGGCTCTATTATTAGTGTACCAGTTATGGCTTTAGGTGAATTATTTGGGGTGCTAAATATCTCCCACCCTGAGACGCATTATTTTTCTGATTGGCATATTCGCCTATTAGCAATTTATAAAAATATGCTTGGGCAATTAATCAGTAATTTCCGTTTATTAAAGAGAATGGAATTGCATATTGCGCAAAAAACAGAGCATTTAGAGAATGCATTAGACGAGGCAAGTAAGCTTAAAAGACGTTACGAAAGTTTATCGATGAAAGATAGTTTAACGGGCTTATATAATCGGCGTTTTTTTTATACGCAAGTAACGCAATCCGTTGCTAGAACAATGCGTAATGGCGAGGAGCTGTGTATCTTGTTGATAGATTTAGATTCTTTTAAGGTAATTAATGATAAGTACGGTCATAATTGTGGTGATCAAGTTTTAGTCGATGTGGCTAACGCCTTAAAAAGAGAAATGCGTGATTCAGACGTTGTTGCACGTTTTGGTGGTGAAGAATTTGTTGTATTATTTTCTCAGCCAAACTCTAGTAATGGTTTGATTTTTGCTGAAAGAGTTTGCAAGGCAGTCGAGTCATTACAGTGGATATTTAACCAGCAACAAGTTTCAATTAGTGCCAGCATTGGCATGTTTTGTGTGACACAGCAGATACTACAAGAGCAAGGTGAGGATATTGATAGCTTTATTCATTATGCTGATTTAGCGATGTATAAAGCAAAGGATTTGGGTAAGAATCAAGTTGCCGTATTTTCTGATGACTTATTAGAGGCTGAAACTTAGGTTGTACGAGAGGCTTAAATATTGGTCAATGGTGCGCCTAATTGATACTGAAATAATACAACTACTTTCAGTTTGAATAGCGTTACATGTACATTACTTAGTTACTTATAAACCACTTA
>CBDVDU010000147.1:0-6376 GCA_965372825.1 uncultured Gammaproteobacteria bacterium
CATTGCAACTACAACAGGCAGGATTAAAATTAAACTTATGTATGTTGTCATCTGTGTGCTAATTCAGACACATCAAAATCACTTATTGAACGTAAACCACAATCATAACACTGCCGCTGTCCATGATAGTTATAGGTTAAGCCAAAAGTGCCGGATAATTTAGCTAATTCATGCCCCAAATCACTGGAAAACATCGCGGGTGCATTGACTGCCAAACCTTCTATGCCATTAAGTTTAACCTTATGCCGCGCTTTGAGTAATCGATCAACATTTAACTTCTGTTGTTTCAATAAAACAACACCTTCGCGCTCTAAAGTAGGCAGTTTTATTTTCTCAAACGCTGCGAAATTAAGGGGTAATCGTATATATAGAGCTTTGCTTATCGCTTCAGTTTTAGGCAGTTTATGTCGCCATAAATCGTGATCTTCAATATGCAGCAACAAGGCAGGCGGCTCAAGATCTCCATGAAAATACTGCCATGCAATCATACAGCCGCTATGCTCTTGAATAAAATTAACCTCAAGATTACTCGGCAATGCGGATTGCTTTTCATGTGTTTCAAATTCTTTTTGCGCACTAATATGATGATCTAATACGACAATTTTACTTGCCCGTTGTGCTGCCGCGAGCAAAACGTCCCGCGGATAACAAAAGTCTAAAATATACAGCTCAGCACCATCGGGGAACTTTGGCATGGGAGCATGATGCCGAACCGGCTTATACTTGGCACTATTGCCAAAAACTTTCCACGCAGCCCAAGCGGCGGCATAACCATCCATGCATTCGGCATGGTAAAGCACCCATTTATTCATGTTCTATTCTCATTACTGTTTAAGCCAGCTTTAACTTAGCCAAAGAAGCGAGTCCATTTCCGCCACTAATATCTGGGTTAATAATTAACTCAAGTACAGTAACTTCCTGTAGCTCGACATGATAATCACCCACTTCATTGGTATCGCCTGCCGGACTAAAGTTCCATTGCTGACGCACAATTTCTTGAAAATTCTGCCCATCAGCTGACCAGCGCAACACATATTCATGCGTGCGAACTTGCTGAGTTTCTATAAAATTTAACCAGATGCGCTGTAGCCTCTGTGGCTGATCAAAAATAAGTCGTATTGTTTGTTCGCCCGACGAAGCTGCGAGCCAGCCGCTGGTACACCCTGAAAGCAGAGCAGATTCAATTGGGTGACTGGAATCTTCCGAAGTAATTTCTACTGAGGCAATCTCCTCCATATTCAACCAATCTTGATCGGGATAAATTTCTTCTTGCGAAACAGAGCTAATGATTTTCTTACGCATTGGATTACCTTATTGGTATAAATTAACAAATCGCTGCACTGTCTTAGGAATCAAAATTCAATGACATCCGAAAGCACTGCCTGTCCTTCGAGGACTGGCAGTGCTTCATAATCTAAAGTTTCGGGTTTTATTTAATATGCATTCCTTAGGAACCGAATTAAATAATATGAAATCATAAATATTATTTACCTCTCACCCCTTAAGACTGTCCAGCGCTAAAATTCACTCATTTTCATTTAATAAAAAAACACTGACTTCACCATCATATCCAACAGTGACATCAATCGTGATCGGCTGGCAACACACCTGACAATCTTCAATATAATTTTGCTGTGGCACTGAAGTATCAAGCAAAATATCGATTGTTTCCCCACAATAAGGACATTGAACCGCCCTTTCTTCTAGTTCTTGCATAAAAACCACCTCACAATCACTCTATTATCACCTTATTCATCAACTAAACATTGATTTAATGATACGCCAATATCCTGCGCATCATTTTTCTGCATAATAATCTCAACTCGACTATTCAATGCAGGATTCGTGACAAGCTTATTCATCATACCATCCGCACTATTCATAACAAACCAACCTTGGTTAGTACAAAAAATCCCTTTGATTCTCTCCGCCTTAAGCTGACTTAATAAGCTATTTAACCGAGCATAATCGAAACAGCTATTAGCCGAAAAAACATAGCCAAAACTTTGGTAGCCATCGGCGCTATTATTCAATTGCTCATGAAGATGATCAATTGGAGTGAACTGAATATCTTTATGCCTATCAGGAAAGGCTGCTTTTCTATTTTCTGATCTATTAAGATCCAGCCAAGCAACATCTAATTGACCCTGCGTAGTTTGTGCAATCAGCGCTTTTTCAGGTTGGCTTTCTGCTGCCCATTGATGAAATAACTGTATGGCCACACTATCAGCCCTATCCATTTTGTTGGCTACTAAAACATCGGACAAAGCGATTTGATCAATGAAATTTTCATGACTCGTATAGCGCTGATCTTTTAATTTCTCTGGATCAACCAGACAAATACTCGCGCGTACATCAAGTGCCTCTTGAAATGAGCCACTCACCAACATATCCAGCACTTTTTTAGGGTGGCCTAAGCCAGTAGGTTCAATCAGTAAGCGATCAGGCCTGACATCTTTTAACAAACGATTAATAGTCACCTGAAAAGGCACCGAAAGCGCACAACATAAACAGCCGCCCGCAATTTCCTTTACCGTCGCGCCTGCTGCAGAAAAGATCGCGCCATCAATACCAACCTTGCCAAATTCATTGACTAGCACCGCCCAGTTTTCATTTTCTGGCTTTTGTTTGAGTAGATCGAGAATAGCCGTTGTTTTGCCTACGCCCAGAAAGCCCATGATTAAATTGGTAGGAATATTTCTTAGTTGCTCAGTCATAGTGCACCATTCTATCTGTTACTTTCCGTACAGTTTCAGTTATTATTTAGACTTTATGATTAAAACACCCGTTTAAAACACAATGACCAACCCTTCATCAGACCAAGAAAAAATCATCTGCAGTTGTTCCGGCACGACCGAAGCGAAAGTAAATCAACTCATCGCCAAGGGATTTGATGACCTAGATAAAATAGCCAGCGCCACTGGTGCATCAACTGGCTGCGGCTCCTGCGATATTATCATTTTGGATTTACTCAAAAAAGCCGATTCATAAGCAACAAAAATAAACGCCGCGTCAGCCTTTTATAATTATTAGCACCTCGATTTTTTAAGCATAAGTGCTCCAAGCCTAACTATATAAGCGCTTAGCGAGCTTTATAAAGCTGTGTAATAGGCATAGCTTTTCGTGGGGATAAATAATTCATAGCATCACTTAAACACAAGCAAGATGACAAGGATATGACTTTACCCACATTTTCTGTGGATAACATTGTGTATATATTTTGAGTAACTCTGTACACCCCTGCAATACTAAGCTTTACACTTAGATCGTACAGATTTCATACAATACGATTGAGCACCATAAAACCAGTATTTTCAATGCTTGCTTATGTTTCGTCTTCAGGCATATCAATCTGCAAGGCTAAACTTTGCTCTAAAATTTCTTGGCGCATTTTTTTACGTAATTTGGCAGATTCAAATAAGTGCTTTTCATTTGCGCTAACAACAATCAATGGCGTTACTTTCTTGGGTTTTCCGGCCTCATCCACAGCAACCATCGTGAAAAAACAAGTAACAGCAGTACGTTGTTGATGTGTTGTTAAATTCTCCGCAACAACTCTAATACCAATTTCCATAGAACTGTTACCCACATAATTAACTTGAGCATAAAAAGTAACTAATTCACCCACCTTTATATGCTCTCTGAAAAACACCTGGTCCAAAGATGCCGTCACCACATAGCTTTTGCTGTATTTTGCAGCACAAGCATAAGCGACTTGATCTAATAGCTTTAAAATTGCACCACCATGTACGACACCAGTAAAATTGGCCATATCTGGGGTCATCAATAAACACATTTGCAGACGCTTTTCTTGTTGAGTCATATTATATTTACTCTACTATTTTTGAATTTTTCACAAACACCTAAAATCACAGCATAACAAAATAATTATTAAAATCTCACAATTAAGTCTAAACTTAACTTATTGAAGACCATACGAAAGTCGATGGAAAATATTTTAACTTGCGGGCAATGTATTTTTGACTCACTGCTGTTATTGATTATTGCTAACGGCATGCCGATATTATCACGTGATATTTTTGGCGCACACGGTTCTTGGCCGGTCGATTTCGGTTGCACATTTTTCGATAAAAAACCTTTGTTTGGTTATAGCAAAACATGGCGTGGCATAATAATGTCGGTATTGGCAACGTCACTTATTGCGCCATTATTTGCTTTAAACTACCTCAACGGAGCACTGCTTGGTCTTTTAGTTATGTCCGGGGATTTAATCGCTAGCTTTACCAAGCGCCGTTTGGGTTATATTGAAAGCAGTCGTTTTAGAATCTTAGATACACTGCCAGAATCACTATTACCGCTTATTATTCTACGAGAAGCCTTAGCTTTAGGTTTTATTGAGATAATAGCCACAGTGGTTTTATTTTTTGCCTCTGAAATTTTGCTCTCACCGCTTTTATTTCGCTTACATATCCGCAAAAGACCTTATTAACCTTGCCAGTAGAGTAGATCGTTTATGCCAGAAAATAAATTACACATTCTTAGCTATAATATTCACAAAGGCTTCAGTGCGAGTAACCGTCATTTTATCCTGCCCCAAATTAAAGATGCTTTACTTGAAACCAATGCCGATATTTTGTTTCTGCAAGAAATGCAGGGGCAGCACACAGAACATGAAAAAAACCACCCTACTTGGCCTACAGCCTCCCCTACTGAATTTTTAGCACAGGATATTTGGCCTCACTTTGCCTACGGTAAAAATGCAGTCTACCGCATAGGTGATCATGGCAATGCCATACTCAGTAAATACCCAATAAACAGCTGGGAAAACATCAATGTTTCACCCTTTGTCTGGGCTAGTCGCAGTTTGTTGCATGCGCAAATTAAACTACCTTGGTTAACGCAAGATTTACATATCATCTGCATACATTTAGGATTAATCGGTACTGAGCGCAGACGTCAATTTGCAACTTTATGTCAACGCATTGATGAGCACATACCGCATGATGCGCCATTGATTATTGCGGGTGACTTTAATGACTGGGCAGGGCAAGCTGAAAAACATTTCTCTGAACATTTAGGATTAAAAGAGGCCTACAGAACCCTGCATAATCGTTATGCTAGAACCTTCCCTTCTTGGTTGCCAGTATTACAGATGGATCGTATTTATTATCGCGGACTACAGCCTACTTTTTGTGAACGACTAACGCAGACACCCTGGAACCGTTTATCCGACCATGCGCCGCTGTTAGCTACTTTTGAGCAATAACACGCCGCCCTTCCTATCAATGCTGTTGGCTTAAGCCCTCTATTGTTGGAGAGGGTTGGGTGAGGAGAATAAAATCATGCATTTATAATCCCCTCATCCCAACCTTCTCCCGCTGGAGAAGGGGCTTATTCTTAAGTCAACAGCATTAGCGCTTCATTACATTTTTAGAGCAAACGGAGTGAATACCTATGACCTTCCAAAAACTATTAACTCTACCCAATTTACTCACCTGCTTTCGCTTTTTCAGTGCGCCTTTTTTATTATGGCTAGCATTTCAAGGCGCTGAAAATGCATTTTTAATACTGCTTGCCATTACTTTTTTAAGTGATGTTTTAGATGGCATGGCTGCACGTTGGTTAAACCAAGAAAGCGACTTAGGCGCTTTGCTGGATAGCTGGGCAGACTTACTTATTTATACAACGATTGCCATCAGTATTTGGCAAATGCGGCCTGATTTAGTTCAACAAGAGTTTATTTATGTTGTGATTACCATCATTAGTTACTTATTACCGGTATTGATCGGCATTATAAAATTCCGCGCCTTTACCAGTTATCACACTTGGCTGGTTAAAATAGCCGCTGCGACTATGGGCACATCATTTTTTATATTATTGTTATTTAATATTGCTCTGCCATTCAGAATTGCCGCGTTTATCTGTCTTGCTGCAGCCATTGAAGAAATATTAATTACTTTTTACTTAACAGCACCCCTATCCAATGTTCGCTCGCTTTGGCATGTAAAAAAACAACTACCATTTTGAAATAGGACATACGACAGGAGTGACACACTTTAGCAAAAAAGGCGAGCGGCATTCAATAATATACCGAAGTCGAATACCAAGCACTGCCAGTCCTTAAAGGACTGGCAGTGCTACATAAACTAAAGTAAGTGTTGGTATGCTATATCAAGCCAGTCGCCTTAAACTCCCGCATAATATTTTCTGATTACATATAATTTTCAGCCAATAACCAAAATTTATTGTGGCTCGTTATCGAGCTTGCTGATAATAAGGAAGATCTGACCCGACCCACAATGCTGTTGACTTAAGCCCTCTCTTGTTGGAGAGGGTTGGATGAGGGGAATAAAATCAAGACTTTTTCTTATTCCCCTCATCCAACCTTCTCCCTCTGGAGAAGGCTTTTAGACTT
>CBDVDU010000148.1:0-6367 GCA_965372825.1 uncultured Gammaproteobacteria bacterium
ATTTATACAATTCTTTACCTGTTTTAGCATCAACTGCTTTTAAGTAACCTTCAAGTGTACCGTAGAATACTACACCACCTGCAGTTGCAAGAGAACCAGACCAAACAGAGAAAGTTTCTTTGTTAGACCAAGCAATTTTACCTGTAGTTGCATCATAAGCAGTGAACTGACCTAGGTTAGTAGTGCCATCTGGTTTACCAGTCATAACGTCAGCACCTGCTGGCATCATGCTTAAAGTAGCACCCACATACGGTTGACCCGCTGTGTATGAAACTTCAAATGGTTCGTATTCCATACATAGGTGGTTACCTGATATATAGAATAAGCCAGTTTTTGGAGAGTAAGATACAGGCTGTTGGTTTTTAGCGCCTAATGCTGCAGGACATGTGCCTACAGTGTTAACGTCTTCACCATTAGCTTCTGTGCTGTATTTAAGATCTAAAACAGGACGACCTGATTTCATATCAATGTGCGTTGCCCAGTTAACTGATTTATCAAATTTCTCAGCAACTAACAATTCACCAGTAACACGATCTAAAGTATAACCAAAACCATTACGGTCGAAATGCACAGCAGTTTTGCGCATTTTGCCATCGATTTTTTGGTCAGCTAAGACAACTTCGTTGATACCATCAAAATCCCACTCATCATGTGGAGTCATTTGGTAAACCCATTTAACTTCACCGGTATCAGCATCACGAGCCCATAAAGACATAGACCATTTGTTGTCACCAGGACGTTGTATAGGGTTCCAAGTAGAAGGGTTACCTGAACCGTAATACACTAGGTTTAGTTCTGAATCATAAGAATACCAGCCCCAAGTTGTACCACCACCAATTTTCCACTGGTCGCCTTCCCAAGAGCTAGTTCCTGAGTTTTTGCCAAGTTTAGTTACCTTGCCATCTTCCCACGTTGTAGACTTACCAGGATTGATTAGCGTGTCACCATCCGGCCCCATGCTGTAACCTTTCCATGCTAACTGACCTGTCTTCATGTTATAAGCAGCTAAGAAACCACGTACACCAAACTCACCACCCGCAATACCTGTGATAATGTTGTCTTTAACAACTAAAGGCGCTTGAGTGTTAGTCATACCTAATTTAGGATCACCGTTTTGTACACTCCAGATACGTTTACCTGTTTTAGCATCAAGTGCAGTTAAAACAGTATCAGATTGTTGTAGAAAGATTTTACCGTCGCCATATGCTAAACCACGGTTTACAGTATCACAACACATAACAGGAATCGTAACATCAGCATCCATAGAAGGAGTAAACTCCCAGATGACAGATTGTGTTGCTTGGTCGATTGCGTAAACAGTGTTAGGAAATGGTGTGTGAATGTAGATAACATCGCCAACAACTAATGGTCCACCTTCATGGCCACGTAAAACACCTGTAGAAAAAGACCATGCAGGTTGCAGGTTTTTAACGTTTTTAGCATTGATTTGATCTAGTTTACTATAACGAGTACCCGCATAGTCACCTAAAGCAGTTGCCCAGTTAGCTGGGTTTTTAGTTAGTTTTTCAACGCCGCTATTCGCAGATGCAATAGTTGGTGCTGCAAGTAAAGCTGCTACTGATGACGCTAGTAGTAAGCTCTTAAGTTGCTTCTTCATATAATTCCTCCGAGAAACCTATCTATTAAATAGATCCGTGTTTGTTGTTTATATTAAGACTAATATTAGTTTTAAGCTTTATATTGAAGTGGTTTGTTTTTTTAACCCCGAGCTACAGGGCATTTCAAGCACTCCAACTTACTAAATTTAATGATTTTGACATAAAAGTCAACTTTTACTGCTGTGTATAGTTTAGAATTGACAGTCTTAAATAGTAGGAATGCAGTGTAAGTTGTTGGTAGTAGCCTACTTTATTGGAATAGTTATTTATTAATGTAAATATGAGATATGACAATTTTATGACATTCATGGATGGGACTAATTGATGCCTTTAGCTGACATTTTACTGATTACTTCGGGCTTGTTACTTTTGGCCATGATCGCGGCTAGTGTATGCCGGCATTTACCGATTCCTTACACGGTTTTATTAGTGTTATTAGGCTTGGCTGTGAATTTTCTTGCCGCAGATAGCAATGTCATGGATTTATTGGATTTTAGGGAATTTCATTTAACGCCTGATCTGGTGTTATTCGTATTTTTACCTGCTTTGGTTTTTGAGACCGCCTTATCCTTAGACGCGCGTGCCTTATTGAAAAATCTGATACCAGTTTTAGTCTTAGCAATTATTGGTATGTTGGTGTCAGTGATTCTAGTAGGTATCGGCGTCTGGTGGTCTTTAGGGCTGCCGTTGCTTGTCGCATTATTATTTGGTAGTTTGATTTCAGCTACTGACCCAGTGGCGGTTGTCTCTTTATTTAAAGAACTAGGGGTTTCTAAGCGTTTAAATATATTAGTAGAAGGCGAGTCCTTGATGAATGATGCGACTGCCATCGTATTATTCAATATTTTGCTGATCATGTTGGTGCAAGATAGTTTTTCTTATACTGACGGGCTGCAGGCTATTGGACAATTCTTTAAAGTGTTTCTCGGTGGCGTGTTGGTTGGTACGTGTATTGGTTTAGTCATGAGTGAATTGCTGGTACGTTTGTATCATGGCAATCAAAGTATTCCTGTCGTTTTGTCTTTGATCTTGGCTTATTTAAGTTTTATTATTGCTGAACATGAATTACATGTTTCCGGAGTAATGGCTGTTTTATCCGCTGCGATCACGCTTAATTTGACCGGTTTAAGTCGTTTATCAAAGCCCAGTATTGATACCATTCATACTACGTGGGAATTTCTTGTTTTAATTTTTAACTCTTTATTATTTGTCTTGGTCGGGATGTCAGTTGATTTAATGCAGCTAGTGACTTTTTGGCAGCCTATTTTATTAGCGGCACTTGCTGTATCCGTTGCTCGTGCTGTTAGTGTCTATCTATTAATTCCAGCGACGACTCATAGCTTTTCTTTGCCTAAGATTAGCTGGGCTGAGCGACATATTATGTGGTGGGGAGGCTTGAAAGGTGGATTGGCAATCGCCATTGTTATGGCGATTCCTGAGACCGTTCCTGAAAAGCAGTTATTAGTTACTTTAACCTTAGGTGTGGTTTTAATCTCTTTGCTCGTTAATGCTTCGACCATTCGTTGGTTGATGCATTACCTGAAAATGGACGAATTAGGCAAAACGGAGCAGGCGGAATTAAAACAGAGTATGCAGCAAGTTACTCAGTCAGTAGATAAAGTACTGCATAGTTTTGAGAGCTTGCATTTACTAGATAATGCCATGGAGTCCTCTGTTGAATATAAACTGCATCAGACATTGGATGCAGGGCAGATCGTTTTGACTGATGAGCAACTGCTTAAACAGGTGCATTTGCAAGCCTTACGCGCTGAAACTGAGGAAATTGAACACCTTTATCAGATAGGTGTAGTCAATTATTATACTTTAGTGACCTTTAAAGAGATTTTACGAGTTGATCAACAACATAGCATTGATTATATGAAGGCTATGGGAGAAGGTTGGCTGCAGCCTAGTCTTTTATTGGATTTTGAACATAGACTGATGCATCTATTGAGGGAAAAAAGTTGGGCTCAAGATTTGTTAGTGCAATATCAAACACGTCGTTTTGCTAATCAAATTTTGCATGATATGGCGGGCGTATTAATGGCACACAGGGGATTGCATGCGATTCATAAAATGATTGATCAAAGATTAGATAAGCAAATAGATGAAGAGTTATTGTATCCCTTAGAGCTTATTTATCAAAAACGCTTAAAGCGTCGGCAGAATCGTTTGCATTATTTTAGCAAACATTACCCAATGTTTTATCGGCAGTATGAGTCTTTTGTATTTCAAAAAGTGGCTTTGCGCTACTCTTTGCAATTGGTTAAGAAAAGTCATGATCAAGGTATGGTTAGTGCTAAAGTATTGCAGCTAATCACTAAGAAGCTAACCAATTCATTAGAGCAACTTTCTTCTTTTAAAATGTCACTGCCGCTGGCAAAACGAGATGCTTGGATTAATCAGGTGCCTTTGTTTGCCAATTTACCGCCAGATTTTTTAAAACAAATGGCTGGTGAAGCACACTATGCCAATTTTTTGCCTGAAGATACCCTTATTTATCAAGGTGATGTCGGTGACTCTTTGTATATTATTTTAAGTGGTCATGTAAAAGTATTGATTGCTAATGCTGCGGGTGAGAATGAGCAAGTTGCTGAAAGAGGTGAAGGTGCATTAATTGGTATACGGGCTTTAAGAGCTAACAGCAATAGATCAGCAACCGTTGTAGCAAAAACCTATGTAACTTGTTTACGTTTAACGGCTAAAGATATATTGCGCTTTGCTACTGAAAATGAAGAGTTAGCTGAGCGTTTACAACAAACTGGATTATTAAAAGTTAATGGATAGTCAAAATAAAGTACAAGAATTTTTTTCGGCAGATGGGTCATTAGCAAAAGTGATTCCAGATTATTCGCCACGAGCAGCACAAGTGGAAATGGCAGAAGCAGTCGCGCAAAGTATTGCTGATAAAGAGCATGTCATAGTCGAAGCAGGAACTGGCACAGGAAAAACCTTTGCTTACTTAGTGCCAGCTATTTTATCTGGTAAAAAAGTCATTGTTTCCACTGGCACCAAAAACCTACAAGACCAGTTATTTAACAAAGACGTGCCATTAATTCGTAAAGCGATGACAGCACCCTTTTCCGCCGCTTTATTAAAAGGCCGTGCTAACTACCTGTGTACCTATCGTTTAGAGCTAGCTATCCACTCTAATTTAGGCATTAGCCATCAAGAGGCATCTGACTTAGGCAAAATTAAAAAATGGTCTAAAAGTACGCGTACGGGCGATATTGCGGATATGCCGGATGTCATGGAGTCAAACCCTGTTTGGGGACAAGCGACTTCGACGCGCGAAAACTGTATAGGCCAAGAATGCCCTGAGTATTCAGAGTGTTTTTTGATGAAAGCGCGCAAGAAAGCGCAGGATGCAAATTTGATTGTCGTCAATCATCATTTACTTTGTGCTGATTGGTCGATTAGAGAAATTGGTTTTGGTGAATTACTACCCAATGCTGAAGTCGTGATTATTGACGAAGCGCACCAACTGGCCAGTACCGCATCAAATTTCTTGGGCTTATCGTTAGGCTCAAAACAGCTCAGTGATTTGGCGCAAGATGCCTTGATGGAATATTTTCAAGATGCCAAAGATATGCCAGATTTACGTGTCGCCAGTGAAAATTTAGAGCATGAAGTTAAAGATATGCGGCTTGCTTTTGGTGTAGATATGACGCGTGGTGATTGGAAGGATATCGAAAATAATCCTAAAGTCATGGATGGCTTAACGCGATTACAAGAGCATTTAGAAGCCTTAGCCGATCAATTAGAAATTTCCTCCGTGCGTAGTAAAGGGCTAGAAGCCTGTTTTAAACGGGCAGAAGAACTAGAAGAACAGTTTAAAACACTCTTAAATGACAAGAGTGGTAAATGGGTGCGCTGGTATGAAACCCATAGAAAATCATTTACTTTGAGCTTAACGCCTTTGGATATCGCCGCTGAGTTTCGATCCTTTATGGCGCAACACAGTGCCTCATGGGTGTTTACTTCGGCCACCTTAAGCGTCGATCACAAGTTCGATCACTTTTCGCGTAACTTAGGCATTAATAACGCTAAAAGCTATAGCTGGGAAAGCCCCTTTGATTTTCCTAATCAATCTTTGTTTTATCACCCCAAAGGGCTACCGCTACCGAATTCACCTGAATTTGTTGAAGAAATTGTAAAAGTTGCTATACCTGTTATTAATGCCAGCAAAGGCCGTACGTTTTTCTTATTTACCAGTCACAGAGCCTTGCAAGCCGCCGCTAAAATGTTAGATAAACAAATTAAATACCCGCTATTAATTCAAGGCGATAAACCCAAAGCGATTTTATTAGATGAATTTAAACAATTAGGGAATGCAGTATTATTAGGTACGTCGAGTTTTTGGGAAGGCATCGACGTACGTGGCGAGGCGTTATCAACGGTAATTATTGATAAATTACCATTTTCATCCCCCGGTGATCCGGTATTAAAAGCGCGTATGGAAGCCATGGAAAGACAAGGACGTAAACCTTTCTTTGAGTATCAATTACCCACAGCAGTAATTGCTTTAAGGCAGGGAGTAGGGCGTTTAATTCGTGATGTAAATGATCGAGGTGTGTTATTGCTTTGTGACCCTCGTTTATTAAAAAAATCCTACGGACATATGTTTTTAAACAGCGTCCCTGCGATGCGTCGGACGCGGGATATTAAAGATGTTGAGGCGTTTTTTGCGGAGGAGTGATATTAAAAGCAGGCATATGTTAGATCTGACGCATGAACCTTGCCATAAC